>NZ_LXJP01000027.1:0-92604 GCF_001728855.1 Pseudomonas sp. AP19
CAGTGCTCTGCTTTTCTGTGGGAGCTGGCTTGCCTGCGATGCAGACACTTCGATACATCAGGCATACCCAGCCGCAGACCCCATACCCGCTCCCAGATTGACCCAGTACAGCCTGAAGAGCAGCCCACCTTCTGCCTGATGTACCCAGTTCCAAATGTGGGAACGGGCTTGCTCGCGAATGCGCTGGGTCAGTCAGCTCATCTGTCACTGATGCGCCGCCTTCGCGAGCAAGCCCGCTCCCACAATGTTGACCGAGTTTAGCTACCAGCACCGCAGTGCTCTGCTTTTCTGTGGGAGCTGGCTTGCCTGCGATGCAGATACTTCGATACATCAGGCATACCCAGCCGCAGACCCCATACCAGCTCCCAGATTGACCCAGTACAGCCTGAAGAGCTGCCGACCCTCTGCCTGATGTACCCAGTTCCAAATGTGGGAGCGGGCTTGCTCGCGAATGCGCTGGGTCAGTCAGCTTATCTGTCACTGACCCAGCGCATTCGAGAGCAAGTAAGCTCCCACAATGTTGACCGTGTTCAGCTGCCAGCGCCGCTCGACACGCACAGCACTCAACGCGTAAGCAAAGATGTGTAGCGACCTATGGCTATCGGCAAGCCAGCACCCACTGTTTGAGCCAATTTCTACAGCGAGGTCGGCGTGACCCCGCGCACGACCAAATCGCTGATAAACCCCAGCCAATCCTGCTGCTGCCCTTTAGCCGACAGGTCTTCACCGAGGAAGGAGCTTAAGGTGTGGCGGTTGGAGTTATAGAAGTAGCACAGCGAAGCGATCATCAAGTACACGTGTTTGAGGTCGATGTCCTGACGGAATACGCCCTTGGCCTGGCCGGCTTCTATGATCGGCCGCAGCACGCCGACGGCTTCTCCTGACAGCCGGCGCATTTCGCCGGATTGCTGGGCATGTTTGCCGTGGTGGAGGTTTTCGATGCTCAGGATTGCCACGAATTCGGGGTGTTTGACGTAGTAATTCCAGATAAACGCCACCAAGTCGCGCAGCGCCTGTTCCGGCGTATTCAAGTCCAGCTTGAGTTTGCTTTCGGCTTTATTGAACTGCTCGTAGATGTGCTCCAGCACGCAGATGAACAGGTGTTCCTTGCTGCCGAAATAGTAATAAAGCATGCGGTCGTTGGAGTCGGCCGCTTTGGAGATAGTGTCCACGCGCCCACCGGAATAACCGTCGCGGGTGAACACCTGGACCGCTGCCTGCAGGATGCGCGCACGGGTCTGGTCGGCCTGTTGGGCGCGAATACCGGTCTTCTTGATCACCATTAAAAAGCGCCTTACCGACAGTCAAGGCGCGAAATATAGCATGGGCATTTTTGCGGCCGTTCTGTGACCGACAAGTTCTGTAATAAAAACGCCATTGCGCTGGGGATTGGAATCCAGTCGGGCTATTTTGGTGCGTCTTAATAACTAGAGTAGCCATGGATGAAATACCAACCCTTCAGCCGTACCCTGATTGCCACTGCACTGGTGTTGACGGTCAGCGGTGTGCAGGCCGCTTCCCAGGCCCCGGTGGCCGGTGAAAATGGCATGGTGGTCACGGCCCAGCATCTGGCAACTCATGTGGGCGTCGATGTGCTCAAGGCCGGCGGCAACGCGGTCGATGCGGCCGTGGCCGTGGGCTATGCCCTGGCCGTGGTATACCCGGCAGCGGGCAACCTGGGCGGCGGCGGGTTCATGACCGTGCAATTGGCGGATGGGCGCAAGACGTTCCTCGACTTCCGCGAAAAAGCCCCGCTGGCGGCGACGGCCGACATGTACCTGGACAAAGACGGCAAGGTCATCGACGGCCTGAGTGCCAAGGGCCATTTGGCGGTCGGCGTACCTGGCACGGTGTCCGGCATGGAAACCGCCCTGAGCCAATACGGCACCCTCAAGCGCGCCCAGGTGATTGCGCCGGCGATCAAGCTGGCGGAAAACGGTTTTGAACTGGAGCAGGGCGATATCGACCTGCTGCACACTGCCACCGGCGAGTTCGAAAAAGACCAGGACCTGCGTGCAATCTTCCTGCATAACGGCCAGCCGATGCAGGTCGGCCAGAAGCTGGTGCAGAAAGACCTGGCCAAGACCCTCAAGGAAATCTCCGCCAAGGGCACCGACGGTTTCTATAAAGGCTGGGTCGCCAAAGCGCTGGTGGACTCCAGCCAGGCCGGCAAAGGCATCATCACCCAGGCTGACCTCGACACGTACAAGACCCGTGAACTGGCGCCCATCGAATGCGATTACCGCGGTTACCACGTGGTCTCGGCACCGCCGCCAAGCTCGGGGGGTGTGGTGATCTGCCAGATCATGAACATCCTTGAAGGCTACCCGATGGCCGACCTCGGCTATCACTCGGCGCAAGGCCTGCACTACCAGATCGAAGCGATGCGCCACGCCTACGTGGACCGTAACAGCTACCTGGGCGACCCGGACTTCGTGAAGAACCCGGTCGCGCATTTGCTGGACAAGGACTACGCCGCCAAGCTGCGCGCCGCCATCGAGCCGCAGAAAGCCGGTGATTCCCAGGCGATCAAGCCGGGTGTGTCGCCCCACGAAGGCAACAACACCACGCATTACTCCATCGTCGACAAGTGGGGCAACGCCGTTTCGGTGACCTACACCCTGAACGACTGGTTCGGTGCCGGCGTCATGGCGAGCAAGACCGGGGTGATCCTCAATGATGAAATGGATGACTTCACCGTCAAGGTCGGCGTGCCGAACATGTACGGCCTGGTCCAGGGTGAGGCCAACGCCATCGCTCCGGGCAAGGCGCCGTTGTCGTCGATGAGCCCGACCATCGTCACCAAAGACGGCAAGGCGGTGATGGTGGTGGGAACGCCAGGCGGCAGCCGGATTATCACGGCGACCTTGCTGACGATCCTGAATGTCATCGACTACAAGATGAACATCCAGGAGGCCGTCGACGCCCCGCGTTTCCACCAGCAGTGGATGCCTGAGACCACCAACCTTGAGGCCTTCGCCGTCAGCCCGGACACCCAGAAGATCCTGGAAAGCTGGGGCCACAAGTTTGCCGGTCCACAGGACGCCAACCACTTGGCCGCGATCCTGGTGGGCGCGCCGTCACTGGGCGGCAAGCCGGTCGGCAACAACCGTTTCTACGGGGCTAACGACCCGCGTCGCAACACCGGCCTGTCCTTGGGCTACTAAACGCCGTCAATTACTGCAGGAGCGAGCCCGCTTGTTCCTGCAGCAGCTGTTCGACAGCGGCGAAGGCTTTGTCGCGGCGCGCCTGCCAACCCCCACGAATCACGACCACCGGCTGGCGGTGCTGTTGCAGCCAGTCCAGGCTGCCCTGGAAAAACGCCCGGCGGTCCGCCAGTTCCGGCTGACAACGCTGGCCGTCGGCGGTCCATTCCACATCCTCGGGCGACAGCAGAAGGTGCAGGTCGTAATGCCGCGCCAGCAATTCGCTGTCGAGCCATGCCGGGCAGTCGCCGAACAGGGTCTGGCTCCACAGCGTGTTGGTCAGCAGGTGCGTGTCGAGGATCAGCAGCCGGGGTTGCTGGGCGCGCGCGGCGTCCTCCCAGGCCAGTTGGCCACGGGCAATCGCAGGAATATCCGCCAGGGTGGTGTCACGCTGATAGTGGTCGATGAAATACCGCACGTATTCACCGACCATCAGCCCGCCGAAGTGTGCCTGCAGTTCCGCCGCCAGCCAGCTTTTGCCGCTGGATTCCGGGCCGGCCAGTACCACGACTTTCATGCGTGCAACGCCGGGTCGGCGCGCCATTCACGCCAGCCTTGCACGGCAATCACGGTGAACAGCGCGTAAAGCGCGGCTGTCAGGTACAGGCCTTTATAGAGGAACAGCCCCACGAAAATCACATCCACAGCAATCCACAGCGGCCAGCATTGCACACGCTTTTGCGCCATCCACATTTGCGCCACCAGGCTGAAGCCGGTGAGGGCGGCGTCGAGCCAAGGTTGGGCGGCATCGGTCCAGTGCGCCATGGCGGCGCCGAGCAGCAGGCTGAAGACTGCGCCAACGGCCAGGCTGATCATGATCGAAGGCCAATCGAGGCTGCTGACCTGGCGCCCTTGCTTGACCTCACCGGCGCGGGTCCATTGCCACCAGCCGTAAAGTTGCAGGACGGCGTAGACCACCTGCAGCAACATGTCGGAATAGAGTTTCACGTCGAAGAACACCCAGGTGTAAAGCAGCACCATCACCAGGCCGATGGGCCAGCACCACGGGTTCTGTTTGACCGTCAACCAGACAGCGATCACCCCCAGGGCGGCGGCGAACAGTTCAAGCCCGGACATGGCGGTTCCTTGGGGACGTGGGAGAGGGCGGCGATTGTAACTTCAAAATGCCGAAGGACCAATGTGGGAGGGCGCAAGCCGCCTCCCACAGGCTGAACGGTGCTAGACCTTGAACTGGCGCAGCAGCCCATTGAGCTGTTCACTCAATTCGCGCAGATGTGCGCTCGCCACGCTGGATTGCTCCGCCGCCAGCGCTGTGCTGTGCGACAAGCCGGCGGCCTGGGTGACGTTCTGGTTGATGTCTTCCACCACATGCGCCTGTTGCAAGGTTGCGCTGGCAATCGAGGCATTCAAGCCATTGAGGTTATGTAACGCCTGGCCGATGGCGTTAAGGCTGGCACCGGCCTGGCCGGCTTGCTCGATGGTGAGTTGCGAGGCGCTATGGCTGTCGCTGATCACCTTGACGGCCGCCTCCGAATGACCTTGCAGGCGCTCGATCATCGCCTGGATCTCTGCGGTGGATTTTTGCGTACGCTGGGCCAACAGCCGGACTTCGTCGGCCACCACGGCAAACCCACGGCCTTGCTCACCGGCGCGTGCGGCTTCGATGGCGGCGTTGAGGGCCAACAGATTGGTCTGGTCGGCGATGGAGCGAATCACTTCGAGCACGCCGCCGATCTGTGTGCTTTCACTGGACAGCGTGCGGATCACCTCGACGGCCTGGCTGATGGTGCCGGAGAGCTGGTCGATCTGCTGCATGCTGCTGTCGATGTTCACCTGGCCCTGCTGCGCCTGGGCCTGGGCATCGCGCATTTCGCTGGCGGCGTGCTCGGCGTTTTTCGCCACGTCCTGCACGCCATAGGTCACTTCGTTGATTGCCGTCGCCACCAGCTCCATCTGCTGCGACTGTTGCTGGCTGCGGTCATGGGCCTGCTGGGCGTTGGTGCCCAGCTCCGTGGAGGACTGGCCCAAGGCGTTGGCGCACACCTGCAAGTGGCTGACCACCTGGCGCAACTTGGCCGTAAAGCTGTTGAAGTGCTGCGACAGCTGGGTGACTTCATCACGCCCATGGGTGTCGAGGCTGCGGGTCAGGTCGCTTTCACCACTGGCGATGTTGGCCATTGCGTCCACCGCCGCCTGTAACGGCCGCACGATGCTGCGGGCGATCAACGTGACCAGCGCCGTCATGATCAGCGCAATGACCAGGCCGATCAGCGAGGTTTTCCACACCTGGACTTTGAATTCGGCCTGTACATCATCCACGTACACGCCGGAGCCGATAATCCAGCCCCAGGGTTCGAACAGCTGGATATAGGAGGTCTTTTCCACCGGCGCTTCGGCGCCCGGTTTCGGCCAGCGGTAGTTAACGATGCCGGCGCCCTTGGCTTTGGCCAGGCTCACGAATTCGTTGAATATGGCAAAACCGTCCGGGTCGCGGATCGCCGAGAGGTTTTGGCCATCCAGCTTGGGGTTGGCCGCGTGCATGATCATCACGGGCGTCAGGTCGTTGATCCAGAAATAATCGTCGTGGTCGTAGCGCAGGCCGCGTACCGCGCTGAGGGCCTGTTTTTGCGCCGCCTCGCGGGTCATTACGCCGGTTTTCTCGAGGTTCTGGTAATAAGCCAACACGCCGCTGGCGGTTTGCACCACGTGTTGTGTCTGCTGGCTTTTGGCTTGGTAGAGGTCACCATGGATCTGCTTGAGCATCAACAACCCAAGGGTCAGCAGCATCAACACGGCGACTATCAGGATCAGCCAGAGACGGCGGCTGATCGACATGCTGCGCAAACTGTTCATCGTCCTGTCACTCCGTGCTTTTTATAATAGTGGGCGCTGCATCGACATTTACGGCTTGTCTGATAGGCTTTCGGCCTGTAATCGAAAAACCTGAGTACTCCCTGATTTTTCACGAAATTTTTGCGGCCCGATGTTGAAAATCCACACCGGGCCTTAAGTGTGCTCGTCGTCAGTGAACTATTAAAAAGACAGACAAGGCATGCCGTCGCGCATGGCCTTTGGGGGAAACATGGACTTTTGGACCGCCATACAGGCATTGATTCTTGGCGTTGTGGAGGGGCTGACGGAGTTCCTGCCGATTTCCAGCACCGGGCACCAGATCATCGTCGCCGACTTGATTGGCTTCGGCGGCGAACGCTTTGAAGCGTTCAACATCATCATTCAGTTGGGCGCGATCCTGGCGGTGGTGTGGGAGTTTCGGCGCAAGATCCTCGACGTGGTGATCGGCTTGCCGACCCAACGCAATGCCCAGCGCTTCACCGTCAACCTGATCATCGCAGTGCTGCCGGCGGTGGTGCTTGGGGTGATTTTTGCCGACCTGATCAAGCATTACCTGTTCAACCCGATCACCGTGGCCACCGCCCTGGTGGTGGGTGGCGTGATCATGTTGTGGGCCGAGCGCCGCCAACATGCGGTGCACGCTGAAACGGTGGACGAAATCACCTGGAAAGACGCACTCAAAGTCGGTGTTGCTCAATGCCTGGCGATGATTCCGGGGACCTCGCGTTCCGGCGCCACCATCATTGGCGGCCTGTTGTTCGGCCTGTCACGCAAAACCGCGACCGAATTTTCGTTCTTCCTGGCCATGCCAACCATGGTCGGTGCGGCGGTGTACTCGGGCTACAAGTACCGTCATCTGTTCCAGCCCGATGATGTGCCGGTGTTTGCGATTGGTTTTGTCACGTCGTTCATCTTCGCGATGATTGCGGTCAAGGCCTTGCTCAAGTTCATTGCCAACCACAGCTATGCAGCCTTTGCCTGGTATCGAATCGCGTTCGGCCTGGTGATCCTGGCGACCTGGCAGTTTGGCTGGATCGACTGGACGGCGGTCAAGCCATGACCATTCAGTACCCGCGCCTGAAGGCGTTGCTCTTTGTAGTGTTGTGCGCCGCGCCGCTGATCGGCGCGACGCTGGTGTGGTATCGCGGTGAGTCGGTGATTCCGCTGGCGGCCTACGGCGTCGTCAGTGTGGTGGCGTTTTTTCTGTACTGGGGTGACAAGCGCAAGGCGCAATCGGAGGGCCCGCGCGTTCGCGAAAATATCCTGCACGCCGTGGAGCTCGCGGGCGGATGGCCAGGGGCGCTGATTGCCCAACAAGTGTTTCGCCACAAGACGCGCAAAGTGTCTTACCAGGTGCTGTTCTGGGTGATCGTGTTGCTGCACGAGGTGTTCTGGCTCGATCAACTGTTCCTGGGCGGCACGCTGCTGGCGCTTTTGTAGGGGGGGAGGCGCTTGGGATGTACTCTGCCAGCCTGCGACAAGCGCCTCACGCAATCGACGATATGCATCAGCGAAACACCGGCTTTTTGCTCAAAGCACCGAGCGCATAGGGGGCACACGGATGTCTTTATCCGATTCATTGCTACGCCATTCGGCTACCGAGCTTGGCGCGTTGATTCAACAGCGCAAGCTCTCATCTACCGCTATTGTCTGCGCCTACCTCGCACGTATCGAGGCGCTCAACCCGTCGATTAATGCCTTGGTTCAAGTGTGTGCCGAGGCGGCGCTGGCGGGCGCATGGGCGGCCGATCGTGCAGTCGCCAACGGTGAATACTGGGGCGCGTTACACGGCGTTCCTTTTACGGTCAAAGATGTTTTCGACACGCGTGGCGTCGTGTCGGCGGTAGGTTTGCCGGAGCGGGCTCATTACCGGCCGGAACAGGACGCCACCGTCGTGACGCGCATGAAAGCAGCCGGCGCCATTTTGCTTGGCAAAAGCAACTGCCCGCCAGGTGGCGGTGGCGGCGTCACCGACAATCCGGTCTACGGCGCCACGCGCAACCCGCACGCGCTTGCCTATAGCCCCGGTGGCAGCAGCGGTGGCGAAGCGGCGGCGATTGCCGCTGGGCTTTCACCGTTGGGGCTGGGCAGCGACTCCGGTGGCAGCTTGCGCGTCCCCGCGCATTTTTGTGGTGTCTGCACGTTAAAACCCACCAGCGGCCGCGTGCCTAACACCGGTGTTTTCGATCACCTGGGCGGGTTGAGTGACTATCGCAGTCAGATCGGCCCGATGGCCCGGCATGTCGAAGACCTGGCCTTGGCGCTACAGGTCATTGCCGGTGAGGATGGGGTCGATGCCGGGGTGATTCCGATGCCGCTGCGCGGTATGCAAACTCAAACGCTGAAGGGGTTGCGAGTCGCCTGGTACAGCGATGGTGGCATCGAGCCCGTTGACGCGCTCACGCACACCACATTGCAGGCGGTCGCCGATCTATTGGACGCTGAGGGCGCCTTGATCCGCTCGGCCTTCCCCTCGGCGTTGAGCAATGCCCGTGAGATTACCGAACGCTATTGGGCAATGAGTCAAGGCTCCGGCGCGCAGTCGATCCAGCTGTTTTCAGATTGGGATCAGTTCCGTACAGCCATGCTGGGGTTCATGGCCGACTACGACATTATCCTGTGCCCTGTCGATGCCGCGCCGGCGACCCAACTGGGAGAGACGCGGCCAGGGCTGTTCAGTCACACGCTGCCCTATAGCTTGGCGGGTTGGCCTTGTGTGGTGGTCCGGGCCGGAACGGATAGCGCGGGTTTGCCGGTTGGCGTGCAGATTGTCGCGCGACCTTGGCACGAGCATGTCGCGTTGGCGGCAGCAGCGGCCATTGAGCGCGCGCTGCCGTTCACGCGTTGAGGTGTCACGCAAGCTTGAGTCCCACCTGGGTGCGCTTGGGCAGCTTGCTGACGACTAACTGGTGCGAGCGTTGCAACAGGCCACGCAGTTCCTCGGCGTTGAGCGGGTAGGGCGTGTTCATGATGATCCACTGCGCCCGTGCCAGGTAGGGCGCCGGGTGGATGCCGGGGCGGTCCACATGGCCGAGGAACAGGTCTTTGTCGACCTTGAACGCCAACGAATCGCCGCGCAGGTTCTGCACGGCAAACATCTTGTTGCCGGCGATGGAAAACACCCGCACGCCGCCCCATTTGTAGTCTTCGCGCGCGCCGGGCAGGCTCAGGCAGAAGGTGGCGACTTGTTGTTCGGTCATTTTCATAGCAAGCGGTCTCCGCAACCCTTGAAGGCTTCTTCCAGGTAGTCGATCCAGGCACGGATGGCCGGCAGGACGCCACGCCGGTGCGGGTAGACCGCCTGCAGCCAGCCGCCGGGTGACGACCACTGCGGCAACAGCTGCACCAACTGGCCGCTGGCCAATTCCTCTTCGCAATACATCATCGGCAGCACGGTAAAGCCCAGGCCCTTCATGGCGCAGGCTTTGCGCACGATGAAATCGTCGATGCCCAGGCGGGCTTCCAATGCCAGGTCTTCGGTGTTGCCTTGCGGGTCGATCAGGCGCAGGTGCACCAGGCGGTCGGCTTCCAGGGCACCGAGCACCGGCAGTTGCTTGAGGTCGTCGAGGCTGTCGATTTGCCGCCCCTGCATGAACTCAGGGCTGGCGACGAGGATCGTCTGGGCCTGGCGCAAGCGCTTGGTCACCAGCAGTGGGTCTTCATCGCCCAATTCGCGCACGCGCAGGGCCACGTCGATGCCCTCGGCCACCAGGTCGACACGGCGGTTGACCAGGGTCATTTCCAGTTGCACAAGCGGGTGCGCAGCCAGAAAGCCGGCGACCATGTCCGGCAGCATGTGCTGGGCCATGCCCACCGGGCAACTGACCCGCAAGCGCCCGCGCGGTTCGCTGGACATGCTGGCCACGGCTTCGTCGGCCATTTCCGCTTCGAGCAACATGGCCTGGCAATGGCGCAGGTAGCGCTCACCGACGGCGGTAAGGGTCAATTGGCGGGTGGTGCGCTGCAACAGGCGTGCACCGAGGCGTTCTTCCAGCTCGGCAATGCGTCGCGACAACCGTGACTTGGGAATCCCGAGCAGCCGCCCGGCCGCCGCAAAGCCGCCGGCTTCGACGACTTTGGCAAAATAGTAGAGGTCATTGAGGTCTTGCATGGTCAACCCGTTGTCCTGTCAGTGGGACGAACTATCCGCGTCTGACGAGGGCAAATCCACTACAAAAAAGCCAGCGCCTTGTGGACGCTGGCTGTGACAGCGGCGGCAAGCCGGCCACACGAGGGCCGTCGCCACAGGGTTATGTACGTGGCCTGAACACCGTGAGCAACAGGGCGAGCCCGGCAAACGCCGCACCGGTGAGTGCCTGGCCCTGCCAGCCGTAGAGCTGCGAGGCGAGCGCACCGGCCGCGGAGCCCAAGGCGCCGCCGATAAAATAGACCACCATGAATACCGTGTTGAGGCGGCTGGTGGCTGACGGCTCCAGCGCCAATACGCGGGTCTGGTTGGCCAGTTGGTTGGTGCGGTTCCCCAGGTCAAGAAAGGTCGCCGCGATCAGGATCGGCCACCACCAACCTTGGGGACCCAAGGTGTAAATCAGGATAAACGCCACGAGCACGATGGTGATGCCGACGCGCTCCAGCAGACGGCCATGGCTGCGGGTATGTTGGCCGATGGTCGAGGCGCAGAGAATGCCGACGATGGCTGACAGGCCCAGCAGCCCGGCCTGCGCGCTGGAAAATCCATACGGCGGCAACGCCAGCAGCGCGGCCATAGAGCCCCAAAACACATTCAAGGCGCCAAATACCAGCGCGCCCTTGAGCGCCGATTGGCGCAGGGTCGGGTGTTGCCTGGCCAGACCCCACAGCGATTTGAGCAGCGCGCCGTACGCAAGTTTGCTGGTGGACATCGACACGGGCATGCGCGTCAGGATCGCCAGGAACAGCACCACATCCAACGCCGCCGCCATCGCGAACATGCCGCGCCAGCCCAGCCAGCCGCTGACCACACCGCTGACGGTCCTGGCCAGCAAACCACCCGCAGACAGACCGCTGACCATCAGGCCCAACACCGCGCCTTTCTGCTCGGGCGCGCTCAGGTCCGAGGCGGCGGGAATGATCACTTGCGCGCTGATGCCCGACAGCCCCAACAGCAAGCTCGCGATCAGCAGCCAGCTATAAGACGGCGCTGTGGCCGAGGCCAACAGGCTGATGAAGTTGATGCACAGCACGGCCAGGATCAAGGTGCGCCGGCTGATCCGGTCGCCCAGTGGCACAAACAGCAGCAGGCCGCAGGCGTAACCGATTTGCGTGAGCATGGCGATCTGCCCGACATGCGCGGTGGACACCTCGAAGGTGTTGGCAATCAGCGGCAGCATGGCCTGGTTGTAGTAAATCGTGGCGACCGAAAACCCGCAGCAGATGGCGAGAAGCAGGCTCAGCCCTTTGGTCAGGGTGGGGGAGTGTGGGTGCATAGCGTGCCTGGTGGCTGTCGACTCTGCGGCGAGAATGAAGTGAAGTGCGCGTTAAATCCAGCGTCGCAGAGGTTTGCGCAACAACGCTGTGGGGCTGGGTGTTGGCTGAAGTTGGATTGTCCTGCTGACAGGACAAATAATCGCGTTTCAGCCCTCTAATCGAACATTCGGTTCATGTGTAGCATCAACCTCACTCGGTCGCCTCGTCGCGATCCTCACTCGGAGATCCCACATGAAACTGTTGCATATCGATTCCAGCATCCTCGGCGACAACTCGGCTTCCCGTCAGCTCAGCGCTGGTGTGGTCAAGGCCTGGCAAGCGGCTGAACCGGGTGTGGAAGTGACTTACCGCGACCTGGCAAGCGAAGGCATCAGCCACTTTTCCGGCGTGACCCTCGGCGCGCTGGGCACCGCTGCCGAGTTGCGTGATGCGGTACAAAAGCACGAAGCCGAACTGAGCGCTTCGTCGCTGGCTGAATTCATCGCTGCCGACGCCGTGGTGATTGGCGCGCCGATGTACAACTTCTCGGTGCCTTCGCAGCTCAAGGCCTGGATCGACCGCATCGCGGTCGCCGGCCAGACGTTCCGTTACACCGAAGCCGGCCCCGAAGGCCTGTGCGCTGGCAAAAAACTCATCATTGTGTCCACTGCGGGCGGCCTGCACGCCGGCCAGGCGAGCAATGTCGGCCACGAAGACTACTTGAAGCTGGTGTTTGGCTTCCTCGGCATCACTGACATCGAGTTTGTCCGCGCCCAAGGCCTGGCCTACGGTGGGGAAGTGCGCAGCAAAGCGCTGAGCGACGCTAACGCAGTCATCAACGAACAATTGTTCGCCGCCGCGTAAGGCTTGTGTAAATTCTGCCTTCGCTCGGTTCCAATCCGAGCTCAGGCGCCTAAACTCTGTACTCTGATCGCCCACAGCGATCGGAGTACGGAGTTTTTTCGTTTACCCGTTGTCATTACTTTGGCCCAGGTTATGCACGCATGGGTTTATCACCCGGTGTGAGTGCCTTGAACCATGGACTTTTCAAATCGATATGCGGCGGGTGTCAGGTGTGGTCGCGCAGCAAAGGTGGACATCCACATGATGCGTCTTTGTGCTGTTTTGGTTCTTTCCCTGCTCGGTGGCCTGATTTCAGTGCACGCCGCGCCAGCGCCGCACCCGCATTGGAGTGTGGGACTGCACCGCATGACCTTTCTCGACCCGCTGGATCAGCAGCCGATGAATGCCATCGCGTTCTATCCCTCTACCGACGATGACCACAGCACGCAGTTGGGGCCTTATCACGTCGCCGCCACTGAAGACGCCAAGATCGCCATTGGCCGCTTCCCCATGCTGATGTTGTCCCACGGCAACGTAGGCACACCGCTGGCGCTGCATGACCTGGCGACCTCGCTGGCGCGCAAAGGCTTTGTAGTGGTGGCGGTTTTGCACCCCGGCGACAACTATAAGGACCACAGCCGACTGGGTACCGTGAGCAACCTGTATGGGCGGCCGATCCAGATTTCCGCAGCGATCACGGCCACCCTCGGCGACCCGATGCTGTCGCCGTTCGTCAACGTTGAACAGGTGGGGGTTATCGGTTATTCCGCCGGTGGCGAAACGGCCTTGATCCTCGCGGGGGCCAAGCCGGATTTTGACCGTCTGCGTCGTTATTGCCATGAACGCCCGGAAGACCGTGACGCCTGCACAACCAAAGGCGAGTTGGTCATCGACCGCGATGACTTGCAGCCGCAGGCCGACCCGCGTATTCACGCCTTGATGCTGATGGCACCGTTGAGCCTGATGTTTGGCCGCCATACCCTGGCCGACGTGCATGTGCCGGTGCTGCTCTACAGTGGCGATGGCGACAAGCTGGTGGCGGTGGACAAAAACGCCGCCGCGCTGGCGCGCAAACTGCCGGAGCCGCCGGATTTCAAACTGTTGGCCGGGGCAGGGCACTTCGTGTTCATGGCGCCGTGTGACAGCGATCAGTTGGCGACAATGCCGGCCATCTGTACGGATGCCGACGGCGTAGACCGCGAAGGCATCCACCGCGACCTTATTTCAGAGGCCGGGCGCTTCTTCGTCCACACCCTCGGCCAATCGACTCGCGCCGGTCTGCAGACCGCCGATCAGTAAGCACGGCGCTTGAGCAGTACGGTCAGGCCCAGCGCTGTAACGGACAGTAGCGCCGCGAAAAAGAAGATCCACCCATAGCCGAGGTTCAGCGCCACGGCGCCCATCAACGGCCCGGCGATCGCCAGGGCCAGATCAAAAAACACCGCATAGGCACTCAACCCGGCGCCACGGCTGCTGTTGGGCACCTGTTTGATGGCTTCCACGCCCAGCGCCGGGTACACCAGCGACAAGCCGAAACCGGTCAGGCCGGCACCGATCAGGGCGACCCCTGTGGAGGGTGCCAGCCACAGCAGTGTCAGGCCCATCGTCTCGATGGTCATGCAGGCAATCGCCGCCGTGAACCCACCAAAGCGGCCGATGGCCGAGATAAACACCAGGCGCGAGAGGATAAAGCACACGCCAAACACCGTGAGGCAGTACGCCGCGCCGGCCCAGCCGCGATTGAGGTAATACAGGGTGATAAAGGTGGTCAGCGTGCCGTAGCCGATCGAGGCCAGGCAAAGGCTGGCGCCAAACGGAGCAATGCGGCCGAACACCGCCCAGAATGGCAGCCGCTCGCCACGCACCACCGGCACCGACGGTTTGTTACGGATCAGCACCAGGCCCACTGCCGCCAACACTGACAAGGCAATCCCGAGGCTGGTATAGCCGTAGTCCGCGACCATGACGACGCCCAGCGGCGCGCCAATCGCGATGGCGCCGTAGGACGCGATGCCATTCCAGGAAATCGAGCGCGCTGTGTGTTCGACGCCGACCGCGCCCATGCACCAACTGATAGTGCCCACGCCGATCAGGCCCTGGGCGACGCCGAGCAGCAAGCGGGCGACGATCAGAATGCCCAGGCTCAAGCCGGGCAGGCTCTCGACCAACGTCGCGAAGAACGTCAGCACGCCGCTGGCCAGGATGCCCGACAGGCCCAGCACAATTGCGCGTTTGGTGCCGACGTTGTCCGACATTCGTCCGGCCATGGGGCGGCTGAGCAGGGTGGCCAGGTATTGCGAACCGATGGTCAGCCCGGCCACCACTGCGCTGAAACCCAGTTGCTCATGCACATAGCCGGGGATGACCGCGATCGGCAGCCCGATGCAGATAAAGGCGATGAAGGTGTAGAAGACGATGGAGACGATCTGCAGGGTGATCGACAGGGACGTGGGGGCGGCGGCAGGCATGGTCACTCGTTCGCGGGCGGGCGGTGACAGCATGATGGCAAGGGCATGGGGGAAAAGGAAGCAGGCTAACTAGTTTGTTTGAGGGGCAGGCCTACGTGGGCACTGCGCGTGTTGTGGCGAGCAGGCTTGCCCTGCGCAGCAGTCCGCATAAAAAAACACCGCGTTCTGCCTGGCAGACCGCGGTGTTGGGTTTCAGGGCCGCTTCGCAGCCCAAGGCGAGGCAAGCCCGCTCGTCACACTGGCGCTTTGAGTGACTTAGAACACCACGCCTTGGCTGCGCAGGTAGTCATCATAGGTGCCGCTGAAGTCAATCACGCCGCTCGGGCTCAGCTCGATGATGCGGGTGGCCAGGGACGATACGAACTCCCGGTCATGGCTGACGAAAATCAGCGTGCCCGGGTAGTTTTCCAGCGCCAGGTTCAGCGCTTCGATGGATTCCATGTCCAAGTGGTTGGTCGGTTCGTCCATGATCAGCACGTTCGGCTTTTGCAGGATCAGCTTGCCGAACAGCATGCGACCTTGCTCACCACCGGAGATGACTTTGACCGACTTGAGGATCTCGTCGTTGGAGAACAGCATGCGGCCCAAAGTACCGCGAATCATTTGTTCGCCCTGAGTCCACTGGCCCATCCAGTCGAACAGGCTCATGTCGTCTTCGAAGTCAGAAGCGTGATCCTGAGCGTAGTAACCCAGTTCTGCGGCGTCGGTCCACTTGATGCTGCCGGCATCCGGCGTCAGTTCGTTGACCAGGGTGCGCAGCAGGGTGGTCTTGCCGATGCCGTTCGGGCCGATGATCGCAACACGCTCGCCCGCTTCAACCTGGAAGCTGAAGTCTTTGAACAGTGGCTTGCCGTCGAAACCTTTGGCCATTTTTTCGACCATCACCGCCTGGCGGTGCAGCTTTTTGTTCTGATCGAAACGGATGAACGGGCTGACGCGGCTCGAAGGCTTGACCTCGGCCAGCTGGATCTTGTCGATGGCCTTGGCGCGCGAAGTGGCCTGCTTGGCTTTCGAGGCGTTGGCCGAGAAGCGGCTGACGAACGATTGCAGCTCGGAGATCTGCGCTTTCTTCTTGGCGTTGTCCGACAGCAGTTGCTCGCGGGACTGGGTCGCCACGGTCATGTACTCGTCGTAGTTGCCCGGGAACAGGCGCAGCTCGCCGTAGTCCAGGTCAGCCATGTGGGTGCACACGCTGTTCAGGAAGTGACGGTCGTGAGAGATGATGATCATCAGGCTGGAACGCTGGGTCAGGATGTTTTCCAGCCAGCGGATGGTGTTGATGTCCAAGTGGTTGGTCGGTTCGTCGAGCAACAGCACTTCTGGGTCGGAAAACAGCGCCTGGGCCAGCAATACGCGCAGTTTCCAGCCTGGGGAGACTTCGCTCATCGGGCCGAAGTGTTGTTCCAGAGGGATACCCAGGCCCAACAGCAGTTCACCGGCACGGGATTCGGCGGTGTAGCCGTCCATCTCGGCGAATTCGGTTTCCAGCTCGGCCACGGCCATGCCGTCGTCTTCGCTCATTTCCGGCAGCGAGTAGATGCGGTCGCGCTCGGCCTTGACCTTCCACAGTTCCTCGTGGCCCATGATCACGGTGTCGAGTACGGTGAATTCTTCGTAGGCGAACTGGTCCTGGCGCAGTTTACCCAGGCGTACGTTCGGCTCCAGCATGACCTGGCCGCCGGACGGATCGAGGTCGCCGCCGAGGATTTTCATGAAGGTCGACTTGCCGCAACCGTTGGCACCGATCAAACCATAACGGTTGCCGGCGCCGAACTTGACCGAGACGTTCTCGAAGAGCGGCTTGGCGCCGAACTGCATGGTGATGTTAGCTGTGGAGATCAATTACTTTACCTATCAATGAGTTGCGAGCGTGGCGGCAGGAGCCTTCAGGCATGCGTCAACAGCGACATCAAGGCGCGAAACCCGGTCGCTGAGCAGAAAATTTTGGCTGTGTGTTGGAATTTGGCGCGCATTGTCGCATATGTCAGGCGACAGTTGTATGGCGAGCGAGGGATGGTTTCATCAACGTCTCCGGCATGGCCAGCCATAACAAGGCTAACGCCACCGCAGCCACGCCCGCCAGCGTCAGGAACGCGGCGTTATAACCGGCCTGTTGCACGACGAAACCGGCCAGGCTGCTGCTCAGTGCCGCGCCCAGCCCGAACACCGTGGACAGCGCGCCGAGACTGACGTTGAACCGGCCGGTGCCCTGGGTCAGGTCTTTGACGATGACCGGGAACAACGCGCCGAAAATCCCCGCGCCGATGCCATCGAGCATCTGCACGGCGACCAACCAATAGGGGTCGCTGGACAGGGTATACAGCACGCCGCGCAGCGGCAGAATCATAAAGCCAGCCAGCAGCAGCGGCTTGCGCCCCCACAGGTCGGCCTTGAGCCCCACCAGCCACGCCATCGGCACCATCACCAATTGCGCAGCGACGATGCACGCCGAGGTCAGTGGCGTGGCCATGTGCAGGTTGATCTGTGACAGCTTCTGACTGACCAACGGCAGCATGGCGGCATTGGCCAGGTGGAACAGAGCGCAACAGATGGCGAACAGCAGCAGCGGGCGATTGCCGAGTAATACCTTCATGCCGGAAGGTTGTTCGTGATCGCTGCTGTGAGTCGGGTCAAAGCCCCGCGCAACCTCATGGTCTATCGCCTTGGCCGAGACGCAACTGACCGCCACAACACTGGCCAACGCCATAAAGGCCATCAGGTAGAACACCACCACTGGGCCGAACAGGTACGCCAAGCCGCCGGCCAACAGCGCCGCCACGGCGTTGCCGGCGTGGTTGAAGGTTTCGTTGCGCCCGGTGCGGCGAGTGAACGCGCGCGGCCCGGTGATCCCCAACGAAATTGCCGAAATCGCCGGGGCGAACACCGAGGCGGCGACGGCACTGGCGGCCTGGGTCAAGGCCACCCAACTGAAGGCGCTGACAAACGGCAGCGTCAGGCAACTGACGGTTACGAGGATGGCGGCCACGGCTATCACCGCGCGTTTACTGCGCGTGCGGTCAATCAGCGCGCCTGCCGGGCCCTGAGTGAGCAAGCCGGCGATACCTGCGAGCGTCATCACCACACCGATGCTGGCCGGGTCCCATTTATGCACGGCCAGCAGGTAGATCGCGAGGTAAGGTCCGAGCCCGTCGCGGACGTCGGCCAGGAAAAAATTCAGGCTGTCCAGGGACAAGGTATTACGCAGATCAGCGTGATTGGCCACGGCGAGTTCTTCGGAAGGGGCATTCAACGGCTGAACGCTCATTGGCTTACTGACCTGTTGGCTTCGACAGAAGTTTCGCCGCCGCCGAGGGTTTTGTCCGACAGGTAAATGGCTTATGTTCCTGAATTCGCTTAAACGACAATCGGGAGATGCAATGGACATGCCCTCAGCCCAACAGGCCATCGCCAGCAACAAAGACGCCTGGGATGCGTCCGCCACACTGCACAAAGACAGCCCTCACTGGAGCGCACTGCTGGCCTCGATTGCCCGTGCGGACTTTTCATGCCTGGACCCGACCATCACGGCACTGCTGCAAGAGGTCGGCGTGGCCGGCAGGGACGTGGTGCAATTGTGCTGCAACAACGGTCGCGAAAGCCTGTCGCTGTTCGCCTTGGGCGCGCGCTCCGTGGTGGGCGTCGATCAATCCCGCGCCTTTCTCCAGCAAGCGCGGGAACTGGCCGACATATCGCCGCACAACCCCACGTTTATTGAAGCCGACATCCATCACCTGCCTGAGGGCTTACAGGGGCGGTTCGATGTGGCCCTGGTAACCATTGGCGTACTGGGCTGGATGCCGGATGTGGCGCTGTTTATGCGGCATGCGGCCAGTACGCTCAAGCCCGGTGGCACCCTGGTGATCTATGAAACTCACCCGTTCCTTGAAGTGTTCGACCCGCGGTCTGCCAATCCGCTGCTGCCTGACAGTTCGTACTTCCAGCGCGATCCGTTCGTGTTGCAGGAGTCGATTGTCTATGAAGGGCTGGACGAGGTGCCAGGGCCGACGTCCTATTGGTACGTGCATACCCTGGGCAGCATCGTAAGCGGTTTGGTTTCGGCGCAGTTGCAGATTGACCATCTGCGCGAGTATCCGCATTCAAACCGTGAGGAATTGTATGACCAATACGAGCACCAACCGGCCCAATTGCCGCTGTGCTTCACCTTGACCGCCACCAAGCGCGCCGTCTGAGCCGTTCGGCTGCGCAAAAAAAGCCCGCCAAAAGAGGCGGGCCAAGGGATTCACTGGAGTAGGTAGGCCTTACCCTATAGGCCGGGAAGTGAAGGCCATGTGAAAACTGTGTCGGCAGTTCGGATGGCGCGCGGTTCAGGCTCGGCGCACAAAAGTGCGCATGGTTTGCCCGGGCCCGGTGCTGAATACCGCCGGGCGCGGCATGCCTTCATCCGCCGCGATAAACACAAAATCTTCACCCTCCAGACGATAACTGGCGGGCAACGGCTTGCCGGCGTCATCGCCCATGGAGTCAACCCAGGTAATGCTTTTGGGTTGGGTGCTGCTGTCCAGAGAAAAACTGCCGGCGAGCAATATCTCGCCATTGACGGTTTTCACTTCGAATTGATCCCCGCTAATCGTGGTAATCGCCCCGGGTGCGCTATGCGCATCAACCGGGTTGAGCACGCCATTGTCTTCCAGGGATGTCTGCTCCCAAGCGCCCTGCAGCATTTGATAGTCCGGGTCTGACAGCGATTGCATACAACTTCCTTACTGCAGAGGGGCGAAGTGCTGTGTGAGCACCTGTTTACGCGCGGTTAATCGGCCAATGTGTAACGGTATGGCGACTGACAGGTGGCGCAAACCGCGTTTTTTCGTGGTTTGCCAGCGATTTAGTCATCGATTGACTACGCTGATTGCATTCTGAGTCTTACATAAGGGACGACCTTGCTTGGTCATCGACATGAAACAGAAACAATCTCTAATAGTATCGGATTTTTCGCCATACCCAGTGGTCTGAGTGCCATAGGTCATTTGTATTCAGGGCGTTGTCTCTGAGTTTCCATGCCTGTCGGGCGTCAAGTCCGAATTTCAGGGGTGGTGGCTTTCTATTGTCAACTTTAGAGTGTTCTTACTTTGAACCAAACTTCTCCGCTCAATTCGCCGGCACCGCCAGATGAAATTGACCTGTTTGAATTGTTCCATGCCATGTGGCGGCAAAAAAAACTAATAGTGGGTTGTACGATTCTTACCGGAATACTCGGCGCGGGTTACGCGTTTCTGGCACCCAAGCAGTATGAGGTCAGCAGTGTGTTGCGCCCTGCAGCCATCAATGAGCTGGATGCGCTGAACCGCTCCGAGGTCTATAAATTGCCTCCCGCTGATGCACTGGCGAAAGTCGGCACGCAGCTGGATTCCTATGAGGCGCGCCTGGGCTTCTTTAAAAGCCATGAGCAATTGTTCGAGGCCTACCAAAGGCCGGGACGCAGCCTCGAGCAGAGCTTTGAAGATTTCAATCGAAGCTCAATCAATGTGATCCAGCCGGACCCCAAGAAAGCCGATCCCCTGAGTAATTCCATTCGCCTGGCGTTGCAATACCCGAGTGGCGTAGACGGCGTTGCAATCCTCAACGGTTTTGTCGACTACGCCATTGCCGCGGAGCGCGAGCAGGTCGGCGCCGACCTTAAGGTAATCGTCAATAACCGCCTCAGCGAACTCAAAGGCAAAATCGACGCTGCCCGTGCCAATTACGAAACCGAAAAGGAATCCAAAATTGCCACCCTGCTGGAGGCCGACCGGCTCAAGCGTGCCCGTTTGCAGGATGAACTCAGTGCGCTGCGCCTGCAGATGAAAATGGAGCGCACCGACCGCCTGGCAGAACTGGCCGAGGCGATCTCGATTGCCAAGTCCATGGGCATCAGGAAGCCGACGACGCCATCCTCCATGGCCGATACCACGCGATCCGGCTCCAATCAGGTGGTGCGCACCGAGATCAGCAATCAGAAGGTTCCGTTGTACTTCCTCGGCACTGAAGCCCTGGAGGCCGAGCGAACCGCGTTGCAACAGCGCACCAGCGATGATTTCACCAATAGCCGTGTTGCAGAAATTGGCAAAGAGCTCCAACTGCTGGAATCCAACCGTGAAGTTGAGATTCTGCAAAAGCGTGGCAACGAAGATATCTTCTTGCGGGATGTTGAACCGCTGCGGGCTGAAACTGCCAGGCTGCGCGGCCTTAACATCGACATGAGCCATTTGAAACTGGTAGCCGTCGACCGCCGCGCCCAGGAGCCGCTGGGCTCGATCAAGCCGAAAAAACTGATGATCATCGCGGTGAGTCTGGTGGTGGGGGCGTTCCTGGGCTTGCTGGCCGCGCTGCTCCGTCACTTTATGCTCGTGCACCGCCAGGCTGAACCGTACGCCCCGGTGGGCGGTGGCCGTTTCCAGCGTGGCGAGCGCACAGACGATCACACTCCGCGGTAAGTACACCTGCAATGGTCCGGTACCCGGGCCGGTCCTTGCGTGCGTATGACGTTTCGTAGACAGCTTTTCACAATTCTTAGTTAACCTTTGGTTACAAACTGTGGCTAAATAACCACCAATGGCAGTGGTGCGGACAATAAACCCGCGCGTTAACTGCCAACGTGTAATTGTGATTTCAGGTGCTGCTTACTTATCCTCGGCCGTTGTGGGCTTGCAGGAGCAGCCTGTTCTCTTCTGACGTGTGACGAATCCCTTGAAACTCATTATTGTTGTTCTCTACGTTGCCTCCATTGCGTATGTTCACCTGCGTGGCAGAGTGCGGCACAAGTTGGGCCGCCAGCTTAGCGACCACTCGACGTTCCTGGCGCCGGTCAACTGCTTCCTGTACTTGTTTTCCAAGCAGCCAAGCCGTCCCTTTCTGTCGCCCAGCGATTTTCCAGACCTGACTCCGCTGCAGGAGCATTGGGAGGAAATCCGCCAGGAAGGCCAGAACCTGATGCGCGCAGGCGAGATCAAGCGCTCTGACCAGTACAACGACGTGGGTTTTAACTCGTTCTTCAAGTCCGGCTGGAAGCGCTTTTACCTGAAGTGGTACGGCGACAGCCACCCGTCCGCCATGAAGCTGTGCCCGCGCACCACGGAACTGGTGCAAGGCATTGGCTCGATCAAGGCGGCGATGTTTGCCGAGTTGCCGCGGGGCTCCAAGCTGGTACGCCACCGCGACCCGTATGCCGGTTCCTACCGCTATCACTTGGGCCTGGATACACCCAATGACCCTGGCTGCTACATCAATGTGGATGGCGAAAGCTATTACTGGCGCGACGGCGAGCCGGTGATGTTTGATGAGACCTACATTCACTACGCGGAAAACACCACGGCGCACAACCGCATCATTCTGTTCTGCGACATCGAGCGCCCAATGAAGTACCGCTGGGCGGCGGCGTTCAACCGTTGGTTCAGCCGTAACGTGATGGCGGCTGCCGGTTCGCCGAATGATGATGGCGACAAGACCGGCGGTTTGAACCGCGCGTTCACGCGCCTGTACAAGATCCGGCTGCGTGGTAAAGAGCTCAAAAAGCGCAACCGTGCGCGCTACTACCTGGAAAAGTGGGCGATCTTCGCTGGGCTGGCATTGATCTTTATCCTGATCTAAATCACCCACGGGCGCGAATCACTGCGGTGGTTTCGCGCCCAGCTTGTCCCACATGGTCTTGCTGATCTTCTGCCGGTGGGCATAACCGGCCCACGGATCATCCTTGAGCTGCTTCAGCCTCTCGTGCAGGTTGGCAATCGTCCACTGTTGGGCACTGCGTAACCCTTTCAACTCCTCGCGACTCACCGGCACCGATACCGGCAGGCCAGGTCGTGCCCGCACCGAATAGGCCGCCACGGTGCTCGCCCCACGGGCGTTGCGCAGGTAGTCGATAAAGATCTTGCCGACCCGGTTCTTTGGGCCTGAGGTTGCGCTGAAACGTTCGGGCAGTTGCTGCGCCATGAACTGCGCGATGGCTTTGGCAAACGCCTTGACGGTCTCCCAGCCGTCCCGGCGTGCGAGCGGTACAACCAGGTGCAGACCTTTGCCGCCGCTGGTCTTGACGAACGCCTGGAGCCCAAGCTCATCCAATACCGACAGTGTCAGTTGCGCCGCCTCCAGCATGGCTTTCCAAGGCAGTGCCGGGTCCGGGTCGAGGTCGAGCACAAACAGGTCTGGGGTTTCAATGTGGTCCGAGGTGGCGCCCCAGGTATGCAGCTCGATCGTGCCCATCTGCACGGCGCCGATCAGGGCGCTGGCGGTGTCGATTTCCATCAGGCGTGCATGGCCTGGGTCAAGCGTCTGGTCCAACTGTTTGATGTGTGCAATGGCGAGTCGCTCTGAATGTTTTTGGAAGAACTGCTCGCCTTCGATGCCTTGCGGCGCGCGCAGCAGCGACACCGGGCGGCGGCACAGGAAGGGCAGGATCCATTCACTGATGCTCTCGTAGTAGGCGGCCAATTGCTGTTTTTGTGTACCCGTCTGCGGGTCAATCACCCGGTCTGGGTGGGTGATGTTCACGCCGCTGCTGACGCGTTTTGCCGGCGTGGTTTTCTTCACGGACTTGGCGCTCCGCGGCAGCTCACGCGTAATCTGCGTCACTGGCTTATCGGTGCGCAATGCCACGAATGACGCCTGGCGCACCACGCCTTCGCGGGTCCATTCGGTGAAATTCACCTCGCCGACCAGCGAGGGTTCAACCCAGTGCACGCCGCGCGCCTGAGTGCTGGTCAAGGCCTGTTCCAGCGGTGAGGTTTTACGCTCCAGGCGGGCGAGTTGCGCGTAGATCGACTTCAGCGCCGCCTGGTCAAACCCGGTGCCCACGCGCCCGGCATACACCAGCCCGGCGGCGTCATTGACGGCCAGCAGCAGCGCGCCAAACCCGCTGCGCGAGCCTTGGGGCCGCGTGTAGCCGACAATCACGAACTCCTGGCGCAAACGGCACTTGAGTTTGATCCAGTCGGCGCTGCGGCTGCACACATAAGGGCTGCCTGCGCGCTTGCCGATTACCCCCTCCAGGGCGAGGTCGCAGGCGCTTTCGAAGATGTCGCGCTGGTTGGCGGCAAAGGCTTCGGAGAAGCGCAGCAATTTGCTGCGGCTGCCGGACAGCGCCGCTTTGAGCGCAGCACGGCGTGCCTCCACGGGGGCTTCGCGCAGATCCTGGCCTTGCAGAAAAGGCGCGTCGAACAGGTAATAGACGATGTCCAGGCTGCGGCCGATATCGAATGCATTTTGCAGCGCCTGGAAGTCCGGCAAGCCGTCGGCATTGAGGCTGACCACTTCACCGTCCAGCCAGCTGTCCTTGAGTTTAAGCGCCTGCAGGGCTTTGACTTGACGCGGCAGGCGGTCAGTCCAGTCATTGCCATTGCGGCTGAACAGGCGTACTTCGCCGTCGCGGATGCGTGTCAGCATGCGGTAACCGTCGAATTTGATTTCATACAGCCAGTCGCCGGCCGGTGCGCGGTCAACCAGGGTCGCCAATTGCGGGGTGAGCTGTTGGGGCAGGGCGGTGGCGGCTTTCTCGTGCTTCTTAGGCGACTTGGGTGTACCGACCACCGCGCCACTGAGCACACTTTCCGGCTGGTCCCGGACGATATCGTAGTCAGCGGCCGGCCTGGCTTGCGGGTCCTGTTCCTTGATCAGCAACCACTGTTGCTTATCGCCGCTGCCCTTGAGCCGGGTGCGAACCAATGCCCAATCGCCGGACAGTTTTTCACCGACCAGGGTGAACTTGAGTTTGCCGGCCGCATACGCCTTGTGTGGTTCGTCATGGGGTTGCCAGATACCGCGATCCCACACGATCACATCCCCGGCGCCGTATTGGCCGGGCGCGATACTGCCTTCGAAGGCGCCGTAGCTCAGAGGGTGGTCTTCGACGTGGACCGCCAGGCGTTTCTGGCTCGGGTCCAGGCTCGGCCCTTTCGGCACTGCCCAGCTCTTGAGTACGCCATCAAGCTCCAGGCGAAAGTCGTAGTGCAGGTTGCGCGCGTCATGTTTTTGAATCACGAATGACAGCGCCGACGCCTTGCGTTTAGCGGCCGGCGCTTCGCCTGCGGGCTCTGCGGTAATCCCAAAGTCGCGTTTGCGGTTGTATTCACTCAGGGGCTTTGCCATGGCGTGCTCCGGCGGGTGTCAGGCTCTGGAGGCCTTTTTGGAGGACGTTTTCGCGGCTGGCTTTTTCGATGCGGCCTTTTTGGTCGCGGGCTTGGCGGCGCTGGCCTGGCCGGCAAGGCTGCGTTTGAGCAGCTCCGTCAGGTCGATGACATCGGCCGATTTACGCGCCTCGCTGCCTTCCTGGCTTTCCACGTCTTCGATCTTGCCGGCCTTGGCCTTTTTCGCCACCAGCGCCATGATCTTTTCCTGGAAGCTGTCGCGGTACGCGTCGGGCTGCCAGTCGGCACTCATGTCTTCCACCAGGCGCTTGGCCATGTCCAGCTCGCCCTTGGTCAAACTGGGTTTGGTCACATCGCTGCCCAGTTCCAGTTCGTCAAGGCTGCGCACCTCGGCGGGCCAGCGCAGCATCACCAGAACCAGTGCCGAGTCCAGTGGCATCAGCGCCGCCAGGTGTTGCTTGGTATGGAGGACCACATTGGCCAGCGCGACCTTGGCGGTTTTCTTCAGCGTTTCGCGCAGCAGGGCGTAAACCTTGCCGCCTCGTTTGTCCGGGGCCAGGAAGTAGGGGGTGTCGATGTTTTGCAGAGGGATCTGGTCCGCCGCGACAAAGGCGATGATTTCGATGGTTTGGGTCGATTTAGGGTGAGCCGAGCGGATTTCTTCTTCGCTGAGCACCACATAGCGGCCTTTCTCGTAGGCCACGCCCTTGACGATATTATCCTTGCTGATTTCCTTGCCGGTGGCCTTGTTGATGCGCTTGTAGCCCACCGGGTCCATGCTGCGTTTGTCCAGCCAGTCAAAATCAACGCCCTCGGAGGACGTCGCCGAGACCAGTGAGACCGGGATATGGACCAAGCCGAAACTGATCGCGCCTTTCCAGATTGCCCTTGGCATGCTCGCGTTCCTTGAGAAGAGTCGGTGTTCTGGTGACTGGCAGGCGTTGGCAAAAGTTTCGGCGGGCAGATGCGCGGACAGATTGTGTTACATCTGATGAGAAACTATTTAATGTCGAAAGCCGAACCCAAGGCGTAGCGTGTTATCGAAAGCAGGTACCACTCGCCGCCAAGAGGCTTTGTCATGAACAGCTGTGTGCGTCATCTTGCAGTGCTCGCGTTGGGTCTGGCGCTCGCGCCATTCGCCCAGGCGCAGAACCTGCCCGGCAGCAAGGACTCCAACAACAGCCCCACTCATCGGGCCAACCCCAACAGCATGCAGGGCACCCAGCCCAATGCGCCGGCCGTTCGCGGTATCCAGACCGGGCCGACCAGCCCCGCACCCACCGTCGAAAATGGTGGCATCGGCAATCGCTACCCGAAACGCGATGCTGCTCCGAGCCGCCCCGCGACCGACACCAAAGCGCCCACTTACGATGCCAACGGCAATCGCCGGTAAGGACTCTGTCTTATGTTTCTACGCAAAACCCTTCTAGCCGCACTTTGCGCAACCACGCTGCTGCCCATCACGGCCGTTTGGGCGGCTGATGCCCAGCAGTTCCCCAGCCAGCAAGGCAGCATCACGGCGACCCCCATCGCCAAAGGCCTGGACCACCCGTGGGCGGTGGCGTTTCTGCCGGACAAACAAGGCTTCCTGGTGACCGAGCGTCCTGGCCATCTGCGGTTTGTCAGCCCGGACGGCCAGCTTTCAGCACCATTGACCGGTGTGCCGCAG
Organism: Pseudomonas sp. AP19; assembly: GCF_001728855.1. Classification (NCBI taxonomy): domain Bacteria; kingdom Pseudomonadati; phylum Pseudomonadota; class Gammaproteobacteria; order Pseudomonadales; family Pseudomonadaceae; genus Pseudomonas; species Pseudomonas sp. AP19. The sequence continues at coordinate 26,480 of NZ_LXJP01000027.1, forward strand.
GTGTGGGCCAAAGGGCAGGGCGGGTTGCTCGATGTGGTGCTCTCGCCAGACTTCAAGCAGGACCGTATGGTCTACCTGTCGTACGCCGAAGGCGGTGGCGAGGGTGGCAAAGCCGGCACCGCCGTCGGGCGTGGGCGTCTGGCCGATGACTTGAGCGGTTTGAAAGACTTTAAAGTCATCCTGCGCCAGGAGCCCAAGCTCTCTACCGGAAACCACTTCGGCTCACGTCTGGCTTTTGATCGCGATGGCTACCTGTTCGTGACGCTCGGTGAAAACAACGACCGCCCGACGGCCCAGGACCTGGACAAGTTGCAAGGCAAAGTGGTGCGGATCTTCCCGGACGGCCGCGTGCCGGATGACAACCCGTTCGTTGGTCAGCAGGGCGTACGCCCGGAAATCTGGTCCTATGGGCAGCGCAACCCGCAAGGGCTGGCCATGAACCCGTGGAGCGGCACGATCTGGGAAAATGAACACGGGCCGCGTGGCGGCGATGAAATCAACATCATCGAGCGTGGCAAGAACTACGGTTGGCCATTGGCAACCCATGGCATCAACTATTCCCTCACGCCAATTCCCGAAGCCAAAGGCAAGACCGTGGAAGGCACCGTGGCGCCCCATCACGTCTGGGAAAAATCGCCGGGCATCAGTGGTATGGCGTTTTATGACGCCGATCGATTCAAGGCGTGGCAGCACAACCTGTTTATCGGCGCGTTATCCAGCCAGGAGTTGATCCGCCTGCAGTTCGATGGTGACAAGGTGATCCATGAGGAGCGTCTGCTGGGTGGTTTGCACGCGCGGATTCGCGATGTGCGCCAGGGGCCGGACGGCTACTTGTATGTGCTGACCGATGAGGACAAGGGTGTGTTGTATCGGGTCGGCCTGAATCAGGACTGAACAGCTTCGGCCGGTGGGAGCAGGCAAACCGGCTCCCATCGGTTGAGCGCGGGGGTCTATAAACCCAGGTCAGACAAGCCTGGGTGATCATCCGGGCGCCGGCCCAACGGCCAGTGGAACTTGCGCTCGCTGTCCTTGATCGGCAGGTCGTTAATGCACGCAAAACGATTCGCCATCAAGCCGTTCTCGTCGAATTCCCAGTTCTCATTGCCATAGGATCGGAACCAGTTGCCGGAGTCGTCGTGCCATTCATAGGCATAACGCACGGCGATACGGTTGCCGGTAAACGCCCACAATTCCTTGATCAGCCGATAGTCCAGCTCCTTGGCCCATTTGCGGGTGAGGAAGCCTTTGGCTTCTTCGCGGTTGTGCGCAAACTCGGCGCGGTTTCGCCACTGCGTGTCCGGCGTATAAGCCAGGGACACGCGCTGCGGGTCGCGGGAATTCCAGCCGTCTTCGGCCAGGCGGACTTTCTCGATGGCTGACTCGCGGGTAAACGGCGGCAGCGGTGGGCGGACTTCAGTGTTGGATGACATGGGCCAGCTCCTGAACACAATAGGGTTATCGAAAGTTGCTACGCGTGTGCGTTCAAAGCGCCAATAACGTTCGCGCCATGCATTGCGCATTATCAGCAGCCGTTGCATCACCCATCACCAAAGCAACGGTGATGGCGCCATCGATCAGGATCAGCAGTTGCGCGGCCTGCTGTTCGGGGGCGGCGGTGCCATGGGCTTCACACAGTTCAAGTGCGTACTCGAACAGTTTTTGTTTGTGCGCCTTGGCCAGCAGACGCACCGGGTCTTGCGGGTTGCCGGTTTCGCCACTGGTGTTGATAAAGGCGCAACCGCGAAAGTCCGCCGAGCCAAACCAGACCTTGAGGGCGCTGAACAGCGCCAGCAGGCGTTCGCCACTGCCTTCGCTGCGTTGCACTTCACCGCGCAGCCATTGCATCCAGCGCGCGTCGCGGCGTTGCAGCGCGGCCATCACCAATTCGTCTTTGTTGGCGAAGTAACGGTAAATACTTTTGCGCGAGACACCGGCCGTCTTCACCAGCAAGTCCATGCCGGTGGCGGCGATGCCGTGGCGATAGATCAGCTTTTCGGCGACGTCGAGGATAATGTCGCGGGTTTCATTCAGGGTAATATCATTCATGCCGGCAACAGTAGAACGATCGTTCTCCTTGGTCAATTGAATTTTTCCTCGCTGCGACAGCGAGACCTGAGCACCCCCATGGTGTAAGCTCGGGGCCTCTTCGGATTCGACCATTGCGAGCCTTATGCCGTCGTTCTTCAAACGCTCCCTGTTGCCCAAGCTGCGCGGTTTCCCACTGACTCCCGATGCCATCGAGGTGCTGTCCGGCGCTGATGCGTTTCGCCGTTGCCTGCTGGAAAAAATCCCCCAGGCCACACGGCGTATCTACATCGTTGCGCTGTATTTGCAGCAGGACGAAGCAGGCCAGGAGATCTACGACGCGCTGCACGCCGCCAAGGCTGCGCGGCCCGAGTTGGACATTGTGGTGGTGGTGGATTCGTTGCGTGCCCAGCGCGGGCTGATTGGTGCCGGCAAGCAGCCGGGCAACAGCGCCTGGTACCAGGCCATGACCCAGACCCACGCCAGCAACGTGCCGGTTTACGGCGTGCCGGTGCAAACCCGCGAACTGTTCGGCGTGTTGCACCTCAAGGGCTTTGTGATCGATGACACGGTGCTGTACAGCGGTGCCAGCCTGAACAACGTGTACTTGCACAAGTTCGACAAGTACCGTTTTGACCGCTATCACCTGATCCACAACCCGCCGTTGGCTGACTCGATGCAACACCTGGTGGAGCACGGGCTGGTCGCGTCGAAGGCCGTGCACCGCCTGGACTTGCCCAACCTGCCGACCACCCGCAGCCTGCGCAACGACATCGGCGATTTGCGCAGCCGTTTGAAGCACGCCGCCTATGACACCACCACGGGGCTGTTGCCCAATGGCCATTTGTCGGTGAGCCCATTGCTCGGGGTCGGCAAGAACAACCCGTTGAACCGGGTGATCCTCGAGCTGATCGCCAGTGCCCAGCATCAACTGACCATTTGTACGCCGTACTTCAACCTGCCGCTGCCGGTGACCCGCGAAATCAACCGGGCCCTGGCGCGTGGGGTGAAGGTCGACATCATTGTCGGCGACAAAACCGCCAATGATTTCTACATACCGCCCAGCGAGCCGTTCAAGGTGATCTCGGCGCTGCCTTACCTGTATGAAATCAGCCTGCGCCGCTTCGCCAAACGCCATCAGCCGATGATCGACAGCGGCCAGTTGAACCTGCACTTATGGCGCGACGGTGACAATACCTACCACCTCAAGGGGATGTGGGTTGACCAGCGTTACACGTTGCTTACGGGCAATAACCTCAACCCACGGGCCTTCCGTCTCGATCTCGAAAATGCCTTGCTGATCGACGACCCGCAAGGCCAGTGGCTTGGGCCGCGGCGTACGGAGCTGGCGCAGATTTTTCAGCACACCACCCGCATCGAGCGTTACCAACACTTGCAGACGCTGCTGGAGTATCCACCTGCCGTGGGCAAGTTCCTGCGGCGGGTCAGCCGGGTGCGGATTGAGCGGTTGCTCTACCGTATCCTGTAAAACGGCGTATTTCTTACGACAACTCTCTGACTTCCTTCGCAGTTTTGAGAGTGTGCTTGCTCCTGTAGCAGACGTGAATTCGTACAGTTCCTCTCGACAGTTCTTAGGGACAAGAACTCTTACCCTTCAACGGTACAGAGGAACTAGAAATGTCGAACATCTCGCCAGCCCCTCAGGCTCGTACGTTCACGCCAGCGGCGCTGCCGTTTTCACCCGCACCCGTCGCCAACCCTGCCATCGACACGGCTGTTCGCACCAAGCGCAGCCCCGCGCCTCAAACACCCGATACACAGACCCCCGCGTGGACTCTTCAACCCTTAGTCGCCCCCACCGCTGAAGCCTCTTCCAGGGCCGACCGTGTGCTGCAGACCTCGCTGGGAGGCTCGGCCCTGCGCGGTGCAGCAGACAAGAAAGTGCAGGTTCCACGCGATGCAACGATTTTCCCGCTCTACGATGCCTACCGCAGCGCGCTGAATACGCCTGAAATTCAAGCCTGGTTACTGAGCAAAGGCTTTGCGTTGTCGACGCTGGTGGTCAAGCAAGGCTCGATCAGCGGCAGCATCACCCGCGATGGTGTCTCAAGCGTGCAAACATTTACCACCGACGATGCGTCCGGTTGGCGGCAAGTCAGTGCAAGGTTGCGTGCCGCTGTGCAGGGGCTTGATCCTGACGGGCAGGGCGTGCCGTACGTCAGCGATGACAGCGATAGTTTTTCGCGCAACATGCTCCTGCGCTGGTATGGCGTGCAGCCACCCACCGGCGAGGGTGATGTAAAACGGGTCCAACATGCGCTGTCGACAACCGACTGGTCGACACTGCCTCCCAGCCGAAAGGCAGAGCTTGAAGGCCGGGTGCAAATGGCCAGGAGCGCTATCGGCGCTTTGGATGAGCGTGCTCACCTGGCAAACGTCTTGACGCAACATCTCGCCGATAAGTCCGATGACGAAGCCGTGGCACTGGCCGGCCTGGAAGTGCAGGTCAGCAGTGCCTCGGCGTTGGCCCGCAACGCCAACGGCAAGGTCCTGCTCGACGATGCCCTGCGTTCTCACGGGCAGGTACTGCCCAAGACGGCGGGCGAGTTGCGCAATGCCATCCGTTGGCTCACTGCTGCATTGCCGCCGCCTCCCGCCCAGGGAAACTACTCCCATCTGCTCGCTACCACGTGGGCCCCCGGGCTTTTGTCGGCTGCCGACAAGCGTGTTCTGGCCGAGCTGAGCAACGATGACGAGGAGGAGGATGAAGGCGAGTCGAGCGGGCTCAACCTCCTGCGATTGTTCGGGGTTGACGGCATCCTGGAGCGCAATACCCCTGAAGCGTTGCGTACTCAAGCGGATCACTTTCTCGACCGAGTGTTTCGAGACCCTGTTGCATTGTTCTGGGGTGACCTGCTTGCCCGGGATCGAAGTTTTCTTGGGGCCTCTGGCACCTCGCAATTGTCCGACACTGAGCGCGCGCAGTGGGTAATCGCCGCCATCAAGCTGCAGTTTGATCCTGATGCCCCTGGGCGCGCGGGCACTGTCGCCGGCTATGACCTTTATCAGCCTGGCAACAGCGGGCGAAGCCTGGCCGAGGTGCGTGCGGATGTCGAAACCCACCTCAAACAAAACAAGCTGCTCGACCCCAAGGCCGCGCCCCTCGTGGCCCATCTATTGCTGGCGAGTGCGGCGCCCGAGTTTCTGGTGCCAGGCACTCCCGCTACGCTGCGCATAGGCTCCACGCAATGGGCAGACTTGCGTCTGAGTGTCATGTTCGCCGAGCGCCTGGGCGGTGCGGGCTGCTCCCGCGCCATGCCTTATGAGGAGATCATGGCCCTCAGCCGGTTGGATGCGCGAACGCCGGAAGAAGCAGCGGTGCTGGATAATTATGGGGTCGACGTCGTGCTCGACTGGGCCCTGATGCGCGGGCTCTACGCCAGGCCGGCGGACGGCCGATACACGCCGCAGCATTATCAGCGAGCGATACAGGCCTTCGATGCCGAACGTAAGCAGAAGGTAGAGGCCCTGACGTTATTCAACGCAGCGATGCCGACACGCGAAGACCTGGCGATCAAAAATTTGCAAAAGGTGTTTGCGGACCTCAGCGTTAAGCAGTTGAAAGCGTTGAGGGTGTGCATCGCAGACCCGAATGAGCGCCGCAACCTAAAAACTTCAGAGCCGCGAACACGCTCTTTGGTGGAGACCTACATGTCCGGCGACCTTAAGCGAGATCGCTGGATGCTGTTGGCCCCCCGGGAGCAGCCGCCGCAACCTGCGAGGAAGAAGTCACCGTATGCGGCTGAGCCGGTGCTGGGTGCCGCCGAGCAAGCCGCTGTGGATAAAAACGTCCAGGCGTTGAATGCCAAAATTGCGCTTTTGCCGAATGTGCAGGACCAGGTCCCCGGTGCGGTCGACACCTATCTGGCCAATTTGAAGCAAGCGCTGAGCGTCATGACACGGCGGATGATTGCGGACCTGCCATTGCCTGATCGCCAGGCGTTGGAATATGGCGCTACCGAGTTGTTTACGCTGCGCGAGCAAACCGATCAAGTGCTGACGCTTGAAGAGACGCCCGGTCGGGTCGAAGAGCGACGAGGACGCAAAGGCACGTTGTTGCGCAACGAATACAACGGCGTGATTCGGTTTTTTGAAGTGTTCCCGGAAAAGCAACTGATCGTAAAACGTGATGACTTGACGGCGCCGTTATCGCTGGGAGGCACCCTTCAGGAACACAAGATAACCTATGGGCCTTGGGCGCCATCGACCGTACAAACGCAGAACGGTCAGGAGCAGCCGTTTGATTTCGCCGCCTACACCTCCAGCGACAGGCCTCGGCCGGGTGTCACGTCCGCACGCATCATTATTGAGAAACTGGGCGACACGTTGCCCGCAGACGTATCCGCGACGCCAAGTAATAGCGCTGGTTTGGTTCCCGACAGTTTTTCTTCAGAGCGAACGCAGGAAATCGTCCGGCGCATCATGCACGGGAACTTCGTGCATCACCGCGATACAGTGCTCAAGCTCGCCCAGGGCGAATTGCCGCTGGAGCAACAGCGCGAACTGTTGCGTCAAAAGGACCGCATTCTATTGGGTATGATCCCCTTCGTAGGTGCAATCGTGGAACTGACGAAGGGCAATATCGTTGAGGGTACACGCGGGCTGATCCTCGATACGGTGGGTGCTTTTGTAGGCGGCGCCGGCTCAACCTTGCGGCCATTGATCAAGTCCACAAAAGTCGTTGCGCCTTTCGGTGCCAAGGCTTTTCGTGTCCTGGAAAAGGGCGTTCTGGTCGTCAGTGGCTTTTTGAATCCGCTGGACGGCTCAGCGAGCTTGCTGAACGGCGCGGCAAGAGGCGTCTTCGCCGTGCCTAAGCTATTGAGCAAAGCGCTGCGGCCATCGGTGTTGACCACGTTAGGGTCCGTGGAAGAAAAGCTGCGCCTGTGCCTTGGCGTGCACAGCAGCCTGTTCAGTCGTTCACCGATGACTCAGGGTGGCAGTAGCCAGCCTGCCGCTCACGTTGGGCGCAATCATTCGGTGCCCGTGAACGCGGTGCAGGTCGATGGGCAGTGGTACGCAATCAACCCGAGCACCGGTTTGCCAAACGGTACGCCGTTGGACGGGTTTGAACCATTGGGCACAGAGGCTGCGTAAGCACAACGCCCCGGGCCTTCTTGAGGTGCGGGGCGTTACCTGGCCGTTTCAGCCTAGATGTTTCCCTTTGTATATCGAGAAATATCCTATGCGCTATGCGTATGTTTCTTAATACTTTTGTAGTCGATTGTTTTTACGGACAAGAACTCTCATCACTTCAATCTGTAGAGAGACCGTGTAATGTCGACAATCCTTGCGAAAGGTAACGTCACGCTTCTTAGCCAGCCCATCAACCCTCAAGTACCCGCACCGCCCTTACACGCCCCCGATGAACCTCCTGCTTTCATGGCGCCCGCTGTAACCCCGCGCCCCAGTCGGTCCGAACCCTTTAATACCACGTCACTGCGTCAGTTGAAGCTGCAGGAACCGTCTGGCCGCACCCGACGTGATACTGCCACTCAAGGTGCAGACGTGCCCGCCAACCGTGGAAAAGGCCGTCTCCGATACCCGGCTGCGGCTGACGCTGCAACGGCCGACACGGCACTGCAAAAAAAACTGCAGCAGTGGTTGAACACGGGCAAAACGAATGAACTACCTATTCCCAGGAACTCATCGGTTGCACCGTTTGTGGAGATGTACAACGACGCGATCAATGAGGCATCCGTCCAGGCCTGGTTCAGCGCTCAAGGCTTGAAGCCGCAAACCATTCGAGTATTCAGTGATTGCGTAACGGGCGTCGTGGTGCGCGACGGAAAAGAAACGTTCCAGCGTTTCTCGATCACCGATGGTTCAGGTTGGGGCCAGGTGAGTAAACAGGTCAGCGCCTTACAAAAAGTGCTGTCGCCGAATGACCTGGGGTTACCCGGTGTCCCTGGTCCGAGCCTTAGTGCAATGGGACGCGATGTGCTATTGGATTTTTATGGGGTAACGCCGCCACACAATGACAAGTCTGCGCCGGTACTGGGCAAGCAACTCAAGCACCACGGATGGCCCAAGATTGCCCAAACCAAACGCCAGCAGTGGGAAAACCAGTTCAAAGAGCTGTTCGAGTGCCGGCAGGACAACGCCGTACGCACGCGTCTGGTAGAGCAATTTCGATCTCAGTTCACCAACGAACCTGACGATAACGTGTTGAACCTGAACGAGCAGCCCGTGATCGTCGAGCCCGGCGCGGCCTTGGACCAGCGCAGTAAAAAAGCGCGTAATCTATTTCTCGAATTCCTGGGTTCAGCGACATTCCAGGCCTTTCTGAAGAAGGCCGGATTTGATCTACCCGGCAGCGAGTTCAGGATGAGTGAGTTCAGGCTGTCGGAGGGCGAACTGCAGATGCGCAATCTGGCAGGTGACTGGGTCTCTCTCCAACAATGCTTCGACGAAGAGATTGAGCGGGCGTCGAGAACTGATGACGTAGAAGGGCATAGCGCCCGCAAGATGAATACGGATTTTGATCAGTTAGTCAAGATGAGCAAAAAAACCGGAGATGCGCTGTACTCAACGCGCACTTACGATGCACGTCAGGCCCTGGCGTTTTATGCCCCTGACGTCCCGCAAACCGTTGGCCAGTTACGCATAACGGTGTCATGGTTGGAGACTCGATTGCCGCAGGCCCCATTGGCGGGTGACTATGCGAGCATGACGCCCTACGGGGAAGGGCAGGCAAGTTTGTCCGATAAAGCCCGTGAAACGCTCACAGGCGCATCAGTCCGGGTCATGGCATTGTTCAAGGACTTTTCCAGCGCTACGCTAGGTTTCCAGTCCCATTCCGACCCGGACAGTCAACTCGCTGCGTTTTTTGATTCGCCGCAGGCCATCGTCCTGGCTGAAGAGATCGCCAAGTCGCTTAAATTGTTTGCAGTGGCCGATGGTCAGGTGCTTCCAAGGGCTGACCGTCATCAGCTCTTGGCAACGGCACTCAAATTCAACGTGGATACAGCTCTGCCAGGCAGGCGAGGGACCGTGGCCGGCTACGCGTTGTATCAGCCGGAAAATCTGGGTCGTACGCTTAAAGAGGTGCGCGAGAGCGTCGAGAAACATTTGGAAGGCAGAGGTGTCGACGCCAAGGTCTCGGCATTGATGGCCCACCTTTTTCTCGCCCAGTCGGCACCCGAGATGCTGGTCCAGCGAGACCCCACCGTACCTGCCGATACCGCGCAAGTACTCAACCGCGACCCGGAATTCATCAAGGTCGGCTCTACCGGCTGGATGAACTTGCGCCTTGGCTGTGCGATAGCGGGCGATGCACGGTTGAACCTCACACAAGCCATGGCTCTGGCTCGCAAGGACGCCGCAGGGCCTAACCAAGAGGCGTTGATCAAGGAGCTGGGCGTCCAGCCGCTGCTGGACTGGGCAGTGATGGCGGGCGTTTTTCCCGCGACTTCAGATGGCAAATACTCTGCGGGGGACTACGAGGCTGCGGCGAAAGCGTTCACCGAGCGCGAAAACCAAACGCGCGAGGCATTCGGCATTTTAATGAACGATCCGCCTACCGAAACAAGCATTTTGATCCAGCAACTGGCTTTGTTATTTCCAGAGATGACCAAGGATGAGATTAGTAACCTCACGCTTGACGGTATCCCTAATTTAGAATTTTCCGCAGGGGCCATTCGAGCGGAGCGAAAAAACCGTGCTAATAAGCGGTTGACCGATGTGATTCTGATGAATCAAGCGAACGATAAGCCGTTATTGGGTAAACAGGATAGTTGGACGGACAACGCATTTATTCATCGCGACGTTTCGATGGCCACCTTTAAAGAGCGCCTCAAGCAACTGCCAAACATTAAGTCGTTAGTGCCCTCCGCAGTTGACAAATACATCACCGAGGCCCGACCAGCCCACTTGACGGCATTGAAGCTGATGTTCACGGAATTACCCCTCAAGCAGCGCATGGCGTTGGAGAGGTCGAAGGACGTTCAGCTCTATAGTTTGCGCCAAGCGACCGGAGACGACCTGGCGCAAGACAGTCAGCCAGATTCAAAGGTAAGCAACAGCCGGGGTGTCCATGGCGTTTTGTTGCGCTACGAAACAGGCGAGGCCACGCCCAAGTACGGTTATTACGAGGTTTTCCCCAACTCGAGAACGATGATTGAACGCACGGATTTGCCCGATACGTTGATGCTCGACGGTGAGATCAAAAAGGGTGTGAAACCCTACGGACCTTTCGCCAGCGTCAATACCCAATACCGTAAGGGCACGATGTTGCCGTTCGATTTCGACGCCTATCGGTCAGGCTCCGCGCCACGCTCCGGGGTGAAATCGGAGGTGATCATCGAGAAGCTTGGCGATCCGTTAGAGAGGCCTCCAGCCCACACTCACCATCGCGTACCCGATACCTTTACGTCTTCCATCACCGCTCAAATAGTGCAAAAACTGCAGGCCTATAGTTTTGACGAAAACCGTGTTGGGCTGATCGCCTATGCCAACCAACCGACAGCGCTGCACCGACGTACTTTTCCGTTTACAACGAGCAGCTTGTTCACTGCCGAGAATGCTCGAATGGTACTGAGCCTGATCCCTTATGTGGGCGCCATTGCTGATTTGGTGGAGGGCAACATAGAAGCCGGCGCGAAAGGCCTGGCGATTGACCTTCTGTCTTTTCTTGCCACGGGCGGGTGGTCGGGGGCAAAGAATTTTGCCAAGGGTTTGAAAATGTTGATTCCTTTTAATGGCAAGCCATTCACCATGGCCGGGCTGAAAGGGGGCGCGTCATTGATTCGCGGCCAGTTCAATCCGTTGGAAAGCATTCCTGAGCTATTACGGGTGGGGCCGAAGGGCGTTAAGGTGCTGAGAAAGATCGCTAACGGCGCACCGTTTCATATCGGTTCGAATGTTTATGTGCCGGCCAAGGCTATCGTGCAGTGGAAATGGACCCTGGACGCTTCGGGTACCCAGTTTGCCCGCCCATCGGACGGACAATTTCCAGGCGCCCGCAAAGGCTTCAGCGGGAAGAAGCAAGTCTTGGCGGTGCAGAAGAACGGCTCGTGGTACGCGATCAATTCCATTAGCAACAGGCCTGAAGCGACGCCGCTGGAGCAGTTCACCCCTGAATCCTGACAGCTGCCCCAGGCGTTCGGAGGCCCTTGAGGGCCACCCGAACGCCTGGGCGCTGTATCAGTTCAAACCCAGCTTGCCACGCAGGGTCGAGAGGTCTTCAGCCAGGGTGTTGACCGGACCCACGAGTGCCTTGCGGTCGTTTTCCTTGACCTTGTCGTAGGTCTCATAGCCGCCATCCTTGGTTTTGTATTTGGCCAGGATCTTGTCCACGGTGGCGAAGTTCTTGTCGACCTTGGCCAGGAAAGCCTTGTCTTGTTTCTCGATCTGGCCACGGAACAGGTCGACGATTTTCTTCGCGCCGTCGATGTTGCCCTGAAAGTCATACAGGTCGGTGTGACTGTAGCGGTCCTCTTCACCGGATATCTTGGTGGCGGCGACTTCTTCGAGCAATGCGGCGGCACCGCCGACGACTTTTTCGGGGGGGAAGGTCAGGCCATCGACACGGGTTTTCAAGTCGTTGACGTCGGTGTTGAGCTTGGCGGTCAGCGTCTCCAGGCCTTTGGTGGTGTTCTGCGAGAACAACACGTATTCGATGCGGTGGAAGCCGGTGAAGTCTTCGGCGGTCACGCCTTTTTCGTGGTCATCGACGCGCGAGTCGATTGAGGCGTCGAGGTCGCTGAACAGCTCGGCAATCGGCTCGATGGACTCATAGTGCACGCGGGTTGGCGCGTAGAGCTTCTTGGCGGTGGCCAGGTCGCCTTGGTTGATTGCATCGGTGAATGCTTTGGTCTGGGTGACCAGCTCACCAATTTCTTCGGTGACGTAGATCTTGTAGTCCGAAACCGGGCCGACCAGGTCCAGCGGCGCAGTCGCGGCGAATGCAGCGAGCGGCGAAAGGCTCATTAACAACGACAACGCAATAATCGACTTCTTCATGTGACGTATCCGCTCTGAGTTTGTTTTAAGTGTTGGCAGTGGTTTGAGGGTGCGTTGCAGCAAGTAGCGTGCGCCCAATGAAATCCTTGGGCCCGACGACCCCCGGCAAGGTGAAGAAGTACCCGCCGCCGACCGGCTTGAGGTATTCCTCCAGAGGCTCGCCGTTGAGCCGGGTTTGCACGCTGATAAAGCCTTTCTCCAGGTCAGCCTGGTAGCAGATGAACAACAGCCCCATGTCCAGCTGACCGTTTTTGTTGACGCCGTTGGAGTAGTTGAACGGCCGACGCAGGATCAGGTTGGCCTGAGTCTGCGGGGTGCGTGGGTTGGCCAGGCGGATGTGGGCATCGAGCTTGGTCAATTTGCCTTCCGGGTCCTTGCTGTAATCAGGCACCTGGGTTTCTTTGTCGCCGTCCATCGGCGCGCCCGTCGGTTTGACGCGGCCGATGATGCTTTCCTGTTCTTGCAACGGTGTGCGGTCCCAGCGCTCGACGAAGTTGCGGATGATCCGCACGGCCTGATAGCTGCCATTGGCGGCCCAGGCCGGTTCGTCTTTGCCGGGCTGCACCCAGACAATCTGGTCCATGGCCTTGTTGTCGTTGGAATTGGGGTTGGCCGAACCGTCACGAAAGCCCAGGAAGTTACGCGCGCTCTGCGCAGGCTCGCCAGGCTTGGCGGGGGCCTGTGGCGGTACGCTGCCTTCCTGTTTCCAGCGCACCAGCAGCAGGTCCGGCAGGTTCTTCACGATGTCGCGCAGGGCGTGGATATTGGTGTCTGGCGTGTTGGAGGAAAATTGCAGGCTCAGGTCGCCGTGGCACTGCGCCGGTTCCAACGCGTCATTGGGGAAGCCGACCATGCGGATCAGGCGCTTGGGTTTGACGGCGCTGAGGCCGAAGCGCTCATCGAAGAGCGACTCGCCGACGGAGACGGTGATGGTCAGGTTATCCGGTGTCACGACCGGGCCGAGAATGCCGGAGTCGGTGGGCGGCAGTTTCGGGTCGACTTGCGGCACGGTCCCGCCGGTCATCAGGAAGCGGATGCGCTCGTTCAACGTGCGGAACAGGCGCTCGAGGTCTTCGCGGTCGCTGGCCAGTACGTCGAACGCGACCAGCATGCCGCAGGCCGGGCGCGGTGTGACGATGCCGCTCTGGTGCTTGCCGAAAAAGTCCTGGTGGTCCTGGGTCTTGTCACTGCGCGGTGCGGTGGTGACCTGTTCGGCGGCGGCGGCCGCCATGGCCGGGCAGGTCAGGGTGCTACCGGCAATCGCGGCACCGGTGGCGGCCATGCCCAGCAGGACACGGCGGCGTTGCGCTGAAAATTGTTCTGAATCACTCATGTGTTAGCTCGTCTTCACTGCAGGCCGGAAAGGCCAAGGGCGGGGTCGATTCCATCGAGTGCAACGGCCAGAGCCTTGGCCTTGTCGGCGATCTGCTTGCGCTGATCGGCGGTAACGCTGTCATACGCGCTATAGCCGTTATCGGTCTTCAAACCATTGAGTTCGGCGTCGAACGCTTCGAGAGCGCTGTCGATTTTCGGCAGCACGTCAGGCGCGGATTTGCTCAGCAACGGGCGCATCAACTCCACCACCTTGTGGGCGGCTTGCAGGTTGGCGGCAAAGCCATTCAAGTCGATATGGCTGTAGCGTTCCTCTTCACCGCTGGCGGCACGAACATCCGCCAGGCTATTGAGGTTGCGCACCACAATGCTCACCAGTTGCTCGGGTGGCAGCGACTGGGCCAGCAGTTGTTGCTTGAGCGCGGTGACGTCGCTGAGCAGACGTTGAGCGACCGGCGCCAGGCCCGCCAGGGTGCGCTGCTCGAACAGGCTGTATTCCAGGCGGTGGAAGCCGCTGAAGGCGGGGTCCTGCTCGCGCTTTTCAAAGTAGTCGGCGCGGGCGTTGATCGCGTTATCCAGTTCGGCCAGGCGCTGCGACGCCGGCGCCAGTCGCTGATACGCCTCACGGGCTGGCACATACAGCGCCTGGGCCTGGGCCAGGTCGCCGGCCTGAATGGCTTGCTCCAGCGCGGTCACCGCCTTGATCAGTGCACTGCCCTGGCTGCTCAGGTACACGCGAAACTCCGACAGCGGGCCGATAAAGGCCACCATCGACGGCTTGGCCTTGGCCTGGGCGTCCGACTCCGCGGTCGGTGTGACGTGCAACGTACCGCGTGGGTTGCTCAGCAAGCCGCACGTGATCGCATAGTCGCCGGGCTGCAGGTTGGCGTTGATGATCTGGCTTAACCCCGGGGCGATATTTTCGCGTTCTTCGATCACCAGTACGCCGTCGAGGATTTCCCATTCCACCGCCCGGTCGGAGCGGTTGATGATGCGAAAGCTCGCGCGCCCGGCGGGCACGGTCAATTCATTGGGTTCGCAGGCATGCCCATGGATGGTCACGGCAATTTCATTGTGGTTGGTCTGGCGTTTGGCGGCCGCCAACTGTGAGGCGTAGTAGAACAGCGCACCGGCGGCGATCATCACCACCACTGAGCCGGCCACCGCCCAGCGCAGGGCGCGGGAAGACGGTGCCGGTTGAGGGGTTTGGTTGGACAAGAGACGGTCCTTACTGGCTGGAAACGGAAGAGGGTTTGGTGACAGGCCTGGCGGGCGCCGAGGGCAGGAAGAACATCACCAGCGCCACCACCAGATAAATCAGATAGGCACCCAGGGTGCTGACCGTCGGCGCCTCCTGGTACCCGAACATACCGGCCAGGACTGAGCCCAGCGGGCTGTCCATCGGCAGTGCGGTACTGAAGTCGAACAGCACGGTTTGCAGGTGGTTCCACACGCCGGCTTCGTGCAGGGCTTGCACCGAATTAGCCAGGATGCCGGCGGCTACCACCAGGATGAACAGGCCGGTCCAGCGGAAAAAAGCGCCAAGGTTCAGGCGCATGCTGCCGCTGTAGATCAGGAACCCGACGATGATCGCCAGGATCAGGCCGAGCAGGGCGCCAATCGGCGCGCCCGGGCCTTCGCTCTGCTGGAACACCGCCAGCAGGAAGAACACTGTCTCCAGGCCTTCGCGCGCCACGGCGAAAAACACCATGGCGATCAGCGCAATTACCTGATGCCGGGAGCCGGCGAGCGCGTGGTCCAGGGATTCGTGCAGGGAATGCTTGATGGAGCGCGCGACTTTGCGCATCCAGAACACCATGGAGCTGAGGATGCCCACGGCCACCAGGCCTACGACACCTTCGAACAGTTCCTGCTGTTTTTGCGGGAATTCAGCGCTGACCAGCTCCAGGCCACCGCCTACCAGCAAGGCGAGGGCGGCGGCGAGGAATACGCCGATCCACACGGCGGGCATCCACTGGCCGCGGCCGGTTTGTTGCAGGTAGCTGGCGATGATGCCAACGACCAACGCAGCTTCAATACCTTCGCGCAGCATGATTAAAAAGGGAACGAGCATTCGGCACCGTATCAAGACTGTTGAAGATGCTAATTTGTAACATAATGATACTCATTACTAAACAGTGAATATTGACCTTTGCTGAACTGCGGCTGAACGGTGGTGGCGAATCGCAACCGCCCTTATGATGCTCATCCTCTTTTGTAGCGTTGAATAGCCCAACTCCCATGGCGGAAAAAGACACCATCTCCATCCATCTGGTCCGTGAGGCCTTGCTGCAAAGTTGCGCCCCCGGTGCGGCCACGGTTGAAGTGTTGAGCAAGGTCGGGATCGCCCCGGCATGGCTGCAGCAGCCCGACGCTCGGGTGCCGGCCACGGCGTATGCGCGCTTGTGGCGCTTGCTGGCGCGGCGCATGGATGATGAGTTTTTTGGTATGGACCCGCGCAAGCTCAAGTCCGGCAGCCTCGCGTTCCTGTGCCGCGCCGCGATGGCGCAGCCCAACCTGGGCGCGAGCCTGGAAACCGGCCTGGGGTTTCTATCCCTGATGCTTGAGCAGATGCCCGCCGAGCTGGTGCGCCAGCAAAGCCTGGCAGAGATTGTGCTGCTGGAGCCCGAGTTGACGCCCCAGCGTGCGTTTACCTATTTCACTTATTGGATGATCGTCCACGGCGTCGCCTGCTGGCTGGCGGGGCGACGCATTCCGATCCTGGCCATTGAACTGCGTTGCCCGCAGCCCGACTTCTGTGACGATTATCGTGTGATGTTCTCCGACAACCTGCGGTTTGATCGGCCGCGCACGCGCATGATCTTTTCTGCCGACTGCCTGGACCTGCCGATCAAGCGCAGCCCGGAAGAACTCAAGCGTTTTCTCGCACACGCGCCGGCCAACATACTGGTCAAGTACCGTGATCCGGATAGCCTGGCTACGCGCATCAAGCACGACCTGCGCCAGATGCCCGCCGATACCTGGCCGGAAACCGAGGGCCTGGCGGCCAACTTGTGTATCTCGGCGTCAACCCTGCGGCGTCGCCTGGCGGATGAGGGCCAGACCTATCAGGGCCTAAAAGACAGCGTGCGCAAGGAACTGGCGATTGTCTGGCTGGCCGAGCCGCACATCAGTTTTGCCGAGATTGCCGCGCGGTTGGGCTTTGCCGATGCCAGCTCGTTTTATAAGGCGTTTCGGAAATGGTCGGGGTCTAATCCGGGGCATTATCGGAGTTTGATTCTTAACGAGGATGCCGTAGGAAAGTGACGGCGGGCTTTAAAACGAAGATGTTTCAGAGCCGCGAGTGGCACGTTTCAACGCGAAAGACCGTGCCAAGGAAGGAGTAGTAAATGTTATCGACACTCAGGAAGTGGAAAAAGCCGCGCGTAAAGGTTGAAAGAGAGGAGCCAACGCTCGTCACTGAAATAGAGGAATCAACGCGTGTACAGGGTGTTGAGTTTGCGAATTCGCAACCGGGCCATGACGCTGCCAGATTGCTTAGGTCAGAGGATTATCTCGACCGTTGGCCGGTAGCGCAGTCGATGTACCGGGCTATCAAGACAGCGCCTGCCGGGTTTTCCACGCGCATCGGTTTGTACGGCGAGTGGGGGGCAGGAAAGACCAGCGTGTTGAACTTTCTGCACAACATTGCGATGGCCAATGAGGACGTGGTCGTCCATGTATCTGCAGGGCGCGCGGCAGATGTTGACAGTTTTATAAGCACTCTCTGTAACAAGATGAGCGTCGAAATAAAACGCATGGGGCTCAAGCCGTACGGGCCCGCGGAGCGCAGGCGAAAGCTTGCAGCTGTTTCGTCGAGTGCCGCGGCAGTCACCAGCGCAACCGGTCAGGTAGTGGGCAAGATGGACGGCGATATCGCCACGACTATCTCCATGGGCGCAGCGTTCGTGGCAACTGTCGCAACTACCATGATGGACCGGTTGAAGCTGACCCTGGAGGAGCTTGAAGGTCTGCGTGAGGTCCTGGCCAAGCGTGGCGCCCGAGTCATTGTTTTTATCGACGATCTTGATCGAGCCGATCCGGCTATTCTGCCAAGCACGCTGATGACCTTGCGTGATTATCTCGACTGGCCGGATTTTGCATTTGTGCTGGCGTTCGACAAAGAGATCATTACGTGTTCGCTCAAGGAGTATTCCACCGCGTTTTCTTCTTCTCGCCAGCCATTCCTTGACAAGATTGTCGACCTTGCATTTGAACTGGAACCGCTATCTGCGCACCAGTGTAAGCATCTGAGCGAACGTGCCTTGGCAGAGTGTTGCGACTTCATTCCTGAGCAGGCCAGGACCAATACGGCGCAGTGGTTTCCCGACAACCCGCGCAAGGTGCGTGCCATTGCACGTGAGTTGGGGGCCTTCGTGATGTTGCAGTGCGTCACGGTGACGGCGAGCTTAAATGGGAGGCGATTATTCTTCAGACGCTGCTCAGGCGCGAAGTGCCAGCGTGCGCAAAAATTGTCGAGCAGAGGCTGTTGGGCAAAGGCAAGATGGCGCTCGCACTTTCTTTAGGGCCTGATAGCAAAACAGAAGCCTCTGCGCTGCACCAGGCGGTCTTTGAAGCATCCGGATACGGGCTGGAAAGTGCAGCGCTCCATCGCTTGCGTCAACTGATCGAGAAATTGCAAGGCTTGCGCAACTTTCAAGAGTCCGAGCAGATCGACTACGAAATGAGCCTGGTAACGCACGTGCCTTGCTTCACCCAACGTGAACTTATGGATGTAATAACGCAGTGGTCCATGAGTCATCGTGATGCGTTGCCGGATGAAGCGCTACGAGCGGCCGCGTTCAGAGGCCAAACGACTCTGGACATTTGTGCCTCGCGCTTTTTGAACATGACCCTTGATCAGTATGCAATTTGCAATAGAGAACTCAAAGGGCAGACATTCAAAGCGCAACACAACAAGACTCAGGAACACGCTCTAGCAATCATCCATTTTCTTGAAAAACTGGTTGCACCACAGCGAGGTGCTGCGTTGGTAAATGCAGCGAGCAGCCTTCAGATATGCAGTCGGATGTTGGACCTGTTCACCACGCATTCCAGCGTTGCTGACTCTGAATTACGCAGTGCCGAGCTGCGCATCCTCGAGTGTGTCGCGCAGCGCTGCGTGGACAGGGCGCAGTTGTATTACCAGTGCGTGCGGTACCGGAGCGAAGCGCCACTCCCTCAGCTTGTTCAGAGCGTCAGTGATATAACAGTGGGTGCAGCGGTGGACGAAGCGTTGGCGCTATTTACAACCGCCAGTGGCATGAGCCTGTGCCGAATGCAAAGCGCGCCGAATCCACTTCTGGAGATAGTGCGTCGTCACGATTCAGCGCTTTACACCGTTGAGAACAAGGAACGGTTGCGTCAGTTGCTGCTGGGTGACGAGGGCGAAGAGCGTCGTAGCGTAATGGCGTGGAACTGCATGGAATATTTGCGAATACTAATAGATCGTTCAAATGATTTTTCACTGTTTTGCACGCACCATCGACCAATGCTAGAGGCGTGCTGGAGTGCTGTCATCGGCGAGGAATGGGTTTCCAGTGGTGAAGAACAAGTGATGTCCTTGCATCACCGTCTCTGCCTGTGGATCGGAGAGTCGCTTCCTCTTCCTCACTGGGCTAAGGCGTCTCAGCCCACGACTGCATAGTCCACTCCCATCGGTTGTCAGTGATTTACTCCCGTCAATCCGTGAGGGTCATTGCAAACATCAAAAAAAAGCCCCGCGACCGAATGGACCGCAGGGCTAAAAAATTGGCTGGATGCGACCAACCAAAGGAGCTCTTTACCTCACTGGCTGCTGGCGACGACGGTGTCCGGCTGCCAGCCGCCACCGAGGGCTTTGTAGATCGCGACAATCCCGCGATACAAATCCACTTCGGCCTGGGCCTGTGAGTCTTCCGCCGCCAGGCGCTCACGTTGCGCGTCGAGCAACACCAGGAAGTCCACGGTGCCTTCGCGATAGCGGATCGCGGCAAGGTCGGCGGCGGCGCGGCTGGATTCACTTTGACGAATCAGCGAGACCAGGCGCTGCTGGCGTTTGCCGTAATCACTGAAGGCATTTTCCGATTCTTCCAATGCCAGCAACACGTGCTGCTCATACGTCGCCAGGGCGCCATCGGCCTCGGCATTCGCGCCGCGCAAACGCGCACGCACGCTGCCCAGGTCAAACGCTGCCCAGGTAATGCTCGGGCCGAGGGACCAGGCATTTGCCGCCGCCGAGCCGATCTGCGAACCGCGCCCGGCGGTAAAGCCGAGGAAGCCGCTGAGGCTGACCCGTGGGAACAGGTCCGCCTTGGCTACGCCGATACGGGCGGTGGCGGCGGCCAGTTTGCGTTCGGCACTGAGAATGTCCGGGCGACGTTGCAGCAGTTGCCCCGGGTCACCGATTGGCAACGCCTTGGCAATCGCCGGCAGGTCTTTCGGGCTCAGGTCCACGCTCAGCTTGTCGGGGCGCTGGCCGAGGAGGGTGGCGATGCGGTTACGCTCGCGCACTTGCTCGGCTTGCAGTTGCGGCACGCTGGCTTCAACCGCCGCCAGGCGCGCATCGGCGCGTTCCACGTCGAGCTGGTCGCCGACGCCGGCATCACGCAGGCTGACGGTGATGGTGCGCGATTCCTGCTGGTTCTTCAGGTTGTCCAAGGCGATACGTTCGCGCAGCTGGGCGCCGCGCAGTTGCCCGTAAGCGTCTACCAATTCGGCAATCATGGTGACTTGCAGTTGGTACAGGTCGGCTTCCGCCACCTGTTGGTCAGCGTCGCTGGCTTCGAGGTTGCGGCGGATGCGGCCGAACAAGTCGACTTCCCAGGCCATGTCCAGGCCCAGGTCGTAGCGTTCGCTGTTGACCCGTTTGGTGGTCTGGCCGGGAATCTGGCCTTTGCCCACGTCGCTGCTGGCACGGCTGGTCACCACCGGCATGATGTCGTTGGCCGCGTCATCGCGAATCGCGCGGGCGGCTCGCAGACGGGCGAACGCTACACGCAGGTCGCGGTTACCGCTCAGCGACTGGGTCACCAGTTGGTTGAGAGTAGGGTCCTCGAACTGCTGCCACCAGATGCCTTCGTACTGGGCATGGTCATAGCTTTTGGTGTCGGCGGCGGCCGTGATATTGGCAGCCGCAAGCTTCTCGGTTTTGTAGTCCGGGCCTACGGCACAGGCGCTCAGCGCCACTACCAGCAGGCTCGGCAGGAATACTTTCACGCTCATTGCTGTGTCTCCAGCTTCAAGGCCTTGGCCGCTTTGCGCGCTTCGCTGCGCTCCACATAGCGACGGATCAATACGTAGAACACTGGCGTCAGCAACAGGCCGAAGAAGGTCACCCCGATCATCCCGGAGAACACCGCCACGCCCATGGCATGACGCATCTCGGCACCGGCACCGCTGGACAACACCAGTGGCACCACACCCATGATGAAGGCGAACGAGGTCATCAGGATCGGCCGCAGACGCAGGCGGCAGGCTTCCAGTACCGCAGCGAGCGGATCGAGCCCCTCGGCCTGTTTATCCTTGGCGAACTCGACGATCAGAATCGCGTTCTTGCACGCCAGGCCCACCAGTACGATCAAGCCGATCTGGGTAAAGATGTTGTTGTCGCCGCCGGAGATGATCACCCCGGTAATGGCCGACAGCAGCGTCATCGGTACGATCAGGATGACCGCCAGCGGCAGGCTCCAGCTTTCGTATTGGGCCGCGAGTACCAGGAACGCCAGCAGTACGCAGAGCGGGAACACGAACAGTGCAGTGTTGCCCGAGAGGATTTGCTGATAAGTCAGGTCGGTCCACTCGTAGGTCATGCCGTTGGGCAGTTCCTCTTTCAGCAGCTTTTCAATCGCCGCCTGGGCCTGGCCGGAGCTGTAGCCCGGTGCGGCGTTGCCGTTGATTTCGGCGGTGATAAAGCCGTTGTAGTGCATCACACGGTCCGGCCCCGAGGTGTCGCTGACCTTGATGAAGGTCGCCAGCGGGATCATCTCGCCTTTGTTGTTGCGCACTTTCAACTGGCCGATCTGGTCTTCATCCTGGCGGAACTGCTGCTCAGCCTGCACGTTGACTTGATAGGTCCGGCCGAAGCGGTTGAAGTCGTTGGCATACAACGAACCCAGGTAGATCTGCAGGGTGTCGAAGATGTCGCTGACCGCCACGCCGTGGGTCTTGGCCTTTTCGCGGTCGATGGCGGCATCGACCTGGGGCACGTTGACCGTGTAGCTGGTGAACAGGCCGAACAACTCCGGCGTGGTACGGCTCTTGGTGATGATGTTCTGCACTTCTTTGTACAGCTCGTCATACCCCAGGTTGCCACGGTCTTCGATCTGCAGGCGGAACCCGCCAATCGTGCCCAGGCCCTGTACCGGCGGCGGTGGGAAGATTGCCATGTAGGCTTCTTCGATGCTGCTGTACTTGCCGTTCAGTGCACCGGCAATCGCACCGGCCGACATGCTCGGGTCTTTACGTTCGTCGAACGGCTTCAAGGTCACGAACACGATGCCGCTGTTCGGGCTGTTGGTGAACCCGTTGATCGACAGGCCCGGGAACGCTACTGCGGCTTCGACACCCGGTTGCTTCAGCGCAATGTCGGACATGCGCTTGATCACCTCTTCAGTGCGGTCCAGGCTCGCAGCGTCCGGCAATTGCGCGAAGGCCACCAGGTATTGCTTGTCCTGGGCCGGTACGAAGCCGGTGGGGGTGTGGGCAAAACCGAACCAGGTCAGCACCATCAACCCGGCATACAGGAACAAGGCGATACCGCTGCCACGAATAACCCGGCGTACGGTGCCGACGTAGCCATGGCTGGCCTTGACGAAGAAGCGGTTGAAGGGACGGAACAACCAGCCGCCGAAGATCTTGTCGAGCACCTTGGAGAAGCGATCCTTCGGCGCATCATGACCGCGCAACAACACGGCGGCGAGGGCAGGGGACAAGGTCAGCGAGTTGAAGGCGGAAATCACCGTCGAGATCGCGATGGTCAACGCGAACTGCTTATAGAACTGCCCGGTCAAGCCGCTGATAAAGGCCGCCGGAATGAACACCGCACACAGCACCAACGCCGTGGCGATGATCGGGCCGGTCACTTCGCTCATGGCCTTTTCAGTGGCCTGGAAGGGTTGCAGCCCCAACTCGATATTACGCTCGACGTTCTCCACCACCACGATGGCGTCGTCCACCACGATACCGATCGCCAGTACCAGGCCGAACAGCGACAGTGCGTTAAGCGAGAAGCCAAACAGGTGCATCACCGCAAACGTACCGATCAACGATACCGGCACCGCCACCAACGGAATGATCGAGGCGCGCCAGGTTTGCAGGAACAGAATCACCACCAGCACCACCAGGATCAGTGCTTCGAACAGGGTGTGCACCACCGCTTCGATGGAGCCACGCACGAAGATGGTCGGGTCATAGACGATGCTGTAGTCCATCCCTTGCGGGAAGTTCTTTTTCAGCTCTTCCATCTTGCCGCGCACTTCGTTGGAGATCTCGATGGCGTTGGAGCCCGGGCGCTGGAAGATCGGGATCGCCACCGCCGGCTGGTTGTTGAGCAACGAACGCAGGGCATATTGGCTCGAACCCAGCTCGACCCGTGCGATGTCCTTCAGGCGGGTGATTTCACCGTTATCGCCTGCGCGAATAATGATGTTCTCGAACTCTTCCTCCGTCACCAGACGGCCCTGAGTGTTCACCGACAACTGGAAGCTGGTGGCATTCGGCGCAGGCTGCGCACCGAGGGCACCGGCGGCCACTTGGCGGTTTTGCTCGCGGATCGCATTGACTACATCAGTGGCGGTCAGGTTGCGCGACGCGGTCTTGTTCGGGTCCAGCCATACACGCAGGGAGTAGTCGCCCATGCCGAACAGCTGCACATCACCCACGCCGCCCAGGCGTGCCAGCTCATCCTTCACATTGAGCAAGGCGTAGTTGGACAGGTAGAGCATGTCGTAACGCTGATCCGGTGAGGTCAAGTGCACCACCATGGTCAGGTCGGGGGAGGCCTTGTCCACGGTGATGCCGATGCGCGTGACTTCCTCAGGCAGTTTCGGCTGAGTCCGCGTCACTCGGTTTTGCACCTGCACCTGCGCGTTGTCCAGGTCGGTGCCCAGGGCGAAGGTGATGGTCAGGGTCAGCTTGCCGTCGGCGGTGGACTGCGAGGACATGTACAGCATGTTCTCGACGCCGGTGATGGCTTGCTCCAGGGGCGCGGCCACGGTTTCACCGATGACTTTGGGGTTGGCACCCGGGAAGTTGGCGCGGACCACGACGGTCGGCGGCACGACTTCCGGGTATTCGCTGATCGGCAGTTGGAACAGCGAGATTGCACCCGCGATCAGGATCAACAGCGACAGCACCGCTGCGAAGATCGGCCGTGAAATGAAGAACTTGGAAAAATTCATCTTGAGTTGTATCCCTTAACCGCGTGGAGTCGCGACGGCTGCGAGCTTGGGCGCGGCTTTATTCGGCGCCACTTGCTCCAGGTTGCTGGCTTCAAGCGCTTGTCGTTGTTGTGCCAAGGCGGCGAGGGTTTCCTTGCTGGCCATCGGGATCGTTTCCGGTGCAACCGGCGAACCCGGGCGAATGCGCTGCAGGCCCTTCACGACGATGGTGTCGTCCTTGTTCAAACCGCTGCGCACGATGCGCAGGCCTTCGATCTTCGGCCCCAGTTCCACCGAGCGATAAGCCGGTTTGTCGCCGTCCATCACCAGCACGAACTTCTTGCCCAGGTCGGTGCCGACCGCTTCGTCATTGATCAACACCGCGGAGTAGGTCCCGCTGCCGACCAGCTTCAAGCGGGCATACAGGCCAGGGGTGTATTCGCCCTTGCTGTTATCGAACACGGCGCGGCCACGGATGGTGCCGGTGGCCGGGTTGACTTGGTTGTCGACGAAGTTCATCTGGCCCAGGTGCGGGTTGCCGGTTTCATTCGACAGGCCCAGGTACACTGGTGTGGTCGCGCCACGGCGGCCTTCGCGGGCCAGTTCGGTGTACTTGAGGTACACGCGCTCGTCGGCGTCGAAGTAGGCGTAGACCTTGTCGGTGGACACGACGCTGGTCAGCGGCGTGGTGTCGGCGGTCACCAGGTTGCCGGCGGTGATTTCGGCACGGCTGACGCGGCCGCTGATCGGCGCGGTTACGCGGGTGAAACTCAGGTTCAGCTTGGCGAGGTCCAACTGCGCCTGAATCCCGGCGACAGCCGCGCGGGCTTCCTGGGCAGCGGTGGTGCGCGAGTCGGCCAGTTCGGCGGAAATCGCGTTGCTCTGACGCAGGCGTTCGCCCCGTTGCGCTTCATTATCGCTACGGGTCGCGGCGGCTTTGGTTTGGGCAAGCTGGGCTTCGAGACGGCGCACTTCAGCCTGGAACGGACGCGGGTCGATCTGGAACAGCAAGTCGCCTTTCTTCACCAGGGCGCCCTCGATGAAAGCAACCTGGTCGATCTGGCCGGACACCCGCGGACGAATCTGCACGGTTTCCGGCGCTTCCAGGCGACCGGTGAATTCATCCCACTCGTTGACCGGTTGTTCGAGCACCTTGGCCACGCTGATTTTCGCAGGGGGCATGGCGGCCGCTTGTTCCGGAGTTTTGCCGCACGCGCTCATGACCACCACGGCCAAAATCGCCAGGGGGAAGCGCAAATGTTTGAGTGACTGTTCCATGGAGTGCATCCGCCAATGTATTTGAGATGGGCGGATCATGCGCGGCGAGGTGCTATGTCACGAATCGAATGAAGCAAAGGTAACTATCATTCGGAATGATATAAGCGCGAGATTAGCCCTCTAGGATGCGGGTTTCGTTAGGCAGCTATCAATGGGCTTGATGACAAAGGTCTATTGCGCAGCGTGCAAGGAACACGGCCATCGTCGTGCTGTGCCGGCCAATGGCATTCAAACCGCTCGACCCATTGATCCATCCCAACGCGCTTATTCCGACGCGTTGACGGTGACCGCAGCCGAAATCGAAACGCCCAGTCAATACAGGCGTCCACCGCCGATGATAAACAGCACCAGCATGCCGAACATGTAATGCGCCGGCTGCGTTGCCAGCAGCCCTGCGCACAGCACGGGGCCCAACCGAACCCGCCTTGGCTCGCCACTGCAGCTCACCGCTGGGCGCGACCTTGAGCCGCGTCGGTGCATCGCCTATGGCGGGTTTGACGGGCGCATCAGCCCGTGGCGTTGTGGCCTGGGTTAAAGGTCGTCAAGCGTAGCCCAAGGTCCGCACGGTAGTTGATGCACGGGTGACGGGGCTGGGCGCGCTTGAGTAAACGTTCGCGTGACTTCGCATCTGTGCATAAACAGCACAGGTATTGTTTGCTTATGTGCGTGGATCAAACAGCAGGGCCTGCTTAAGCTGGCCTCGTCAACCCGACGACTGCTTAAGGAAACCCGCTCATGTCCCATGCCATCACTGCTGCTCAAACGACCCTGCGCGCCGCAAACGCTGTCAGCGTGCCGCACGTGCTTAAATCCGTCATCGCCGGCCTTGGCCTGCTGATGAGCCTCGGACAATCTGCCGTCGCCGCCGACGCCCTGGCCAATGCGCAGCCGACCATCCGTGCCATGTTCGGTGCCAAGCCGACCGACCAGTTGGACCCGAAAACCACCGCGTTGCTGGTGATCGACTTCCAGAACGAATACTTCACGGGCCGCATGCCGATCCCGGATGGCATGACAGCGCTGGCCAACACCCAGCGCTTGATTGCGTTTGCCGACAAGCAACATATTCCGGTGATCCACGTGCAGCACTTGGCTGCGGAGGGCGCAGCGGTGTTTGCCAAGGGCGGTAAAACGGTGAACTTCCACCCGTTGATGCAGCCGCGTGCACAGGACAAAGTCATTCAAAAAACCACCGTGAGTGTGTTCGCCAGCAGCGATATCGACGCCCAGTTGAAGCAAGCCGGAATCAAGACGCTGATCATTTCCGGGCTGATGACCCACGCCTGTGTCGCCGGTGCTGCGCGTGACGCGGTGCCGTTGGGCTACGACGTTGTGGTAGCATCCGATGCCACTGCCACCCGCGCAATCACTCGCGCCAATGGGGATTCGGTGTCCAAGGACGCGTTGCACAATGCGGCGCTGGCGGAAATCGAAGACACCTTCGGTTCGGTGCTGAGCACTGCGCAAATCGTCGCCTTGCCCGTGCACTGATCCACCGGACTGCTCGCCTGGAGTCACACTCGCTTCATGAACCAGTTATCTGCCATGCGCGCCTTTCGGTGCATCGTCGAGGCCAAGGGCTTCTCTGCGGCGGCAGAGCGGCTCGACACCACCCACTCGACGATTTCCCGGCAATTGCAGCAACTGGAAGTGGCGCTGGGCGTTCAGTTGATCAACCGCAACACCCGGCGTTTCAGCCTGACCAGCCCCGGTGAGCACTACTTCGCAGCGTGCGTCGATATTCTCGATCGCCTTGATGCGGCCGCCCTGGCCATGGCGCAGGGGCACCAGCAACCCAAAGGCCTGTTGCGGGTCAGCGTGCCGCTGGTGGTCGGCACGCTGGACTTGCCGCACTGGCTGCCGGGTTTCCAGAAGCGCTACCCCGATATCGAACTTGAGCTGTGCTGCGACGATCAGTTCGTCGACCTGGTCGCCGAAGGGTTCGACGTGGCTATCCGTATCGCCAGTGGACTGGCTGACACCACGCTGGTCGCACGCACCCTGACGGTTTCAAAGTTGGTCCTGGTGGCGTCGCCCGCCTATGTAAACAGCCACGGTTTGCCACGCACGGCCCAGGAACTCGACGGCCATCGCTTGCTGGCGTTTATCGGCGCCTCATCCGACTGGGAGCTGTGCCCGCCGCGTGGTGCGCCGGTCAAGGTCACGCCAACGGGGCAGTTCAACACCAACACCCTCAGCGCCTTGCACGCCGCTGCACTGGCCGGCGCCGGCATTGCGTGTTTTACCCAGGCCACCGTGCGCGCTAATTTTGCGCAAGGGCAACTCGTCTCCATTCTGCCCAACTATTCGCTGGGCCAACGGCATTACTTCGCGCTCTATCCGCAATCACGGTATCTGGCGCCCAACGTCAGGGCGTTTGTCGATTACATGGCCGACTTCTACGCGCCGCAAGGGCAAACCGTGAACGCTCACGGGTAATTTTTCAGTACCGCTTTCGACAGGATTCGATCATGTCAAACCTCCCAACAGAACCCACCACCTTCCACGATCCGTACCAATGGCTTGAAGAGGTCGACAGTGCCAGGGCGCTGGACTGGGTACGGGCGCAAAACCAGAAGACCGCTACACGCCTCGCGCAATCGGACAGCTTCAAGGCGCTGCAAGCCGAGCTTCTGGCGGTGCTCGATAGCGACAGCAATATCCCTTTCGTGGAAAAAATCGGCACGCACTATTACAACTTCTGGATTGACGCCGCCCACCCACGTGGACTGTGGCGTCGCACCACGCTGGAGGAGTACCGCAAGGTCCAACCCGCCTGGGAAACTGTGCTGGACATCGATGCGTTGAACACCCTTGAGGGCGAGAACTGGGTATGGCATGGCGCCAACTGCCTGCGACCGGGCCATTCGCAATCGACCTATCAGCGCTGCCTGATTGAACTGTCCCGTGGCGGGGCGGATGCCAGCGTCACGCGCGAATTTGATCTGGTCGGCAAAACCTGGGTTGAAGACGGCTTCCAACTGCCGGAATCCAAGGGCGGAATGGGCTGGATCGACCAGGACAGCGTGTATGTGTTCACTGATTTCGGTGCGGCCAGCATGACGCGCTCGGGCTACCCGCGCATCGTCAAACAGTGGCAGCGCGGAACGCCGTTGAGCGCGGCCACTGTTGTGTACGAAGGCCAGCACGACGATATGTATATTGCGGCGATGCACGACAGTACGCCGGGCTACGCGCGTGATTTTGTCAGCCGTACGCTGGCGTTCTACAACGATGAGCTATACCTGCGGGCCGACGACGGCAAACTGCGCAAAATCGACGCGCCTGACTCAGCCGAAAAGTCAGTGCACAAAGACTGGCTGCTGCTGAAATTACGTGACGACTGGCCAGTGGGTGATGGCTATGTCGCCGGCTCGTTATTGGCGATCAAGTTTGAACAGTTCATGGCCGGCGGGCGCGATTTCGATGTGTTGTTTGCGCCGTCTGACAGCACCTCGCTGGCGGACATGGACTGGACGCGCAATCACTTGGTGCTGAACATTCTGGATGACGTCAGGAATCGTCTCAGCGTGTTGACGCCCAGCAATGAAGGATGGACGCGCAGTGCATTTATCGGCGCGCCGCCGATGGCGACGGTGGACGTGAGTGCGGTCGACAGCGATGACAGTGACGCGGTCTGGCTGGTCACCCGGGACTACCTCACGCCGGTCACGCTTTCACTGGCTGAAATCGGCGCTGAACCGCATGCGCTGAAAGCCATGCCGGCGTTCTTCGATGCAAGTCGCCATGTGGTGCAGCAGCATTTTGCAGTGTCGAGGGATGGCACCCGTGTGCCGTATTTCCTGGTGCATGAGCAAGGGTTGCAGTACGACGGCAGTGCGCCAACCTTGCTGTATGGCTACGGCGGTTTCGAGTATTCGCTGTGCCCGGAATATTCCGGCGGGCTGGGCCGCGCCTGGCTTGCCAAAGGCGGGGTGTATGCCGTCGCCAACATTCGCGGCGGTGGCGAATACGGGCCGCGCTGGCACCAGGCCGCACTCAAGCACAATCGCGCGCGTGCCTACGAAGATTTTGCCGCAGTGGCGCAAGACCTGATCAGCCGAAAAGTCACCGCGCCCCGGCACTTGGGCGTGCAAGGTGGCAGCAATGGCGGCCTGTTGGTCGGCAACATGCTGACCCAGTACCCTGAACTGTTAGGCGCCGTAGTCGTGCAGGTGCCGTTGCTCGATATGCAGCGCTATCACCACTTACTGGCCGGGGCTTCGTGGATGGAAGAATACGGCAACCCGGACGTACCCGAAGAGTGGGCCTACATCCAGACGTTTTCGCCTTACCACCTGTTCGACCCGGCGCAGACCTACCCGCCAGTGTTGTTCACCACCTCGACCCGTGATGACCGCGTACACCCGGCCCACGCCCGCAAGCTGGCGGCCAGGATGATCGCGGCCAACCAGGACGTCACCTATTACGAGAACATCGAAGGCGGCCATGGGGGGGCGGCGGATAATGCGCAGAGTGCGTACATGAAAGCGTTGGTCTACCGCTTTTTGTGGGAGCGGTTGAGCGTCGGCGGGGCTTGACCGACGCTGGCGGCTTAGAGGCTGCCCGCATCGCCGAGAACATTGTGACGGGGCTCTAGAGCGGTACCGTCAGGCGAAAAAATGGCGTTAGTCTCCATTTACCCGCCTAACGCCGCCACTATGCGCGTGATCAAAGAAGCCTGAAGCGCCCGAAGTGTCCTACCCTCAGCAATCCTCTCCACGGGCGTTACAAGGCGGTGGGCAGGCGCAACTAGCTGGGCGCTTCGGCGTCGCGCGCGCCGTTGGATGTGCGCAACACCATCGCCTGCCATAATCCACCCGTCTCACCCCAGCCCCCACACGGAGTCCATGCCATTCATGGTGCTGTTCAATCGATTGAGCGCGTTTTCCAGCCAGGCGCGCAGGGCACTGAAGTTGGTGTGGGGGACGTCGCGTCCCTTATTTATAGGCTTGCTGTTGGCCACCATCATTGCCGGTCTGTTGCCTGCGCTGGCTGCCTGGGTCGGCCAGCGTATTGTCGATGGCGTGGTGCACGCGATGCAGATTCATGCAGCCGGCAGCCAGGCGCCCGTGTGGCCAGTGATGCAGTACGTGCTGGCCGAGGCGGGCGTGTTGGCGCTGCTGGCCGCCGCCCAGCGTGCATTGTCAATGCAGCAATCGTTGCTGCGGGTACAGTTGGGGGTGAAGGTCAACCTGATGATTCTGGAGAAAGCCCAGACCCTCTCACTCCTGCAATTTGAAGACGCCGAGTTTCACGACAAGCTGGTGCGCGTGCGCCAGGGCGCGTCGACACGGCCGCTGAGCCTGGTCACCAAGGGCCTGGGGTTGGTGCAGAACCTGATCGCGCTGATCAGCTTTGCCGTGCTGTTAGTGCACTTTTCGCCGTGGGCGCTGGTGATTCTGGTGATCGGCGCCTTACCGGTGTTCTTCGCCGAGACGCATTTCTCGGGCAATGCATTTCGCCTGTTTCACCGGCGCGCGCCCGAGACCCGTCAGCAGAATTACCTGGAATCGCTGCTGTCCCACGAGACCCATGCCAAAGAGGTCAAGCTGTTCGGCCTGGCGCCGCTGTTCCTCCAGCGCTACCGCGACAACGCCCGGCGCTTGTACAGCGAGGACCGCCAGTTGACGGTGCGTCGCGATGCCTGGGGCTTTGCCCTGGGCCTGCTGGGCACCGCGGCGTTTTATGTGGCTTACGCCTGGGTGGTGCTGGACACCGTGCGCGGCCAGACCAGCCTGGGACAGATGACCATGTACATCGTGCTGTTCAAGCAGGGGCAAAGCGCGATCACCGCCAGCCTCAGCGCGATTGCCGGCCTGTATGACGACAGTCTGTTTCTGTCGGACCTTTATGAGTACCTGCTAACCCCCGTGGTCGTGCCGAGTGGCCGGCTTACCCAGGGCGCGCGTCCCGGCGACGGTCTGCGCTGCGAGCACGTGGGGTTCAGTTACCCCGGCGCTGAGCGGCCGGCATTGACGGACATCAACCTGCACTTGGCGCCGGGGCAAAGCCTGGCCCTGGTGGGCGAGAATGGCTCGGGCAAAACCAGCCTGATCAAACTGCTCACGCGCCTGTATATCCCACACGAGGGGCGCATTTTGCTGGATGGCAGCGACTTGCAAGACTGGGATGAACAGACACTGCGCCAGCGCATTGGGGTGATTTTCCAGGATTACATCCGCTACCAGATGACCGTCGGCGAGAACCTTGGCGTGGGTGACGTCGATGCGCTGAACGACGAGGCGCGCTGGCGCACGGCCGCCACCCAGGGGGTGGCCGCCGAGTTCATCGAACGCCTGAGCAAGGCCTACGGCACACCGTTAGGGCGCTGGCTCGGCGGCCAGGAGTTGTCGGGTGGGCAATGGCAGAAAGTCGCCTTGTCACGCGCGTATATGCGCCAGGAGGCGGATCTGCTGATTCTTGACGAGCCGACGGCCGCGCTGGACGCCGGCGCCGAGGCGGCGGTGTTCGAGCACTTTCGCGAACACGCCAAGGGTCGCATGACGTTGTTGATTTCCCATCGATTCTCCAGCGTGCGCAATGCCGACCACATCATCGTGCTGGACGGCGGGCGAATCCTTGAGGAGGGCAGCCATCACCAGTTGATGGCGGCGGGTGGGCGCTATGCCGAGTTGTTCGATGTTCAGGCGCGGGGGTATCGCTAGGTCCCCGCCCAATCCGGCCAAGGGTATTGTTTCAAAGTTTTAGCACGCCATGCTCACCTCAAGCCCTGTGCGCCCCGATGCGCCGCTGAAAGCCTGGCGCAGAACGCCTGACAATACCTCCAGGGTATCCCTTCAGACTTTTTCCATATTGGACGCCCCCGTACCCAGGCGTCAGCCTGAGCCCAATAACGATAAAAGAGTCGCAACCATGACCGTGCTATTGAGTGAGCGCAGCCAGATTTTCCGGGGCGCCGATGCCTACGCGGTGTCGGACTACGTCAACCAGCACGTGGGCAGCCACTGCATTCGCCTGCCTCCCAAGGGCCGGCCCCGGGCGAGTATCAGCCATCGCACCTTCGCCAGCCTGGACCTGTGCCGCATCAGCTACGGCGCACCGGTACGGGTCACATCGGTGGCGCTGGAGACCATCTATCACCTGCAGATCCTGTTGCGCGGGCATTGCCGCTCCAGCTCGCGTGGCGAGGATGACGTGTTCGGGCCGGGGGAAATCCTGCTGATCAACCCGGACGACCCGGTCGACCTGACCTATTCCGCCGACTGCGAGAAATTCATCATCAAACTGCCGGTGCGCCTGCTGGAAAACGCCTGCCTGGAGCAGCACTGGAGCCTGCCGCAGGTGGGCATCCGCTTCGCGACGGCGCGCCACGCGCTCAGTGAAATGGGCGGCTTCCTGCCGTTGCTCGGGCTGATCTGCCATGAGGCGGAAAACGCTGCCGAGCCCCACACGCAGGGCCTGTACGAACGCATCGTGGCCAACAAGCTGCTGGCATTGCTGGGCAGTAATGTATCGCGGGTGATCCCCCAGGCTGCTCATGGTGGTGGGTTTGAAGCGGTGCGCGAATTTATCCAGCAGCACCTGGGCGATGACATCAGCGTCGAGCAGTTGATGGCCGTGGCCAACGTCAGCGAACGTTCGCTGTACAGCCTGTTTGCGCGCCAGGTGGGGTTGTCGCCGCGCGAGTATGTACGCCGCTGCAAGCTCGAACGGGTGCACGCACGCTTGCAACTGAGCAGCACGCGCAGCGTGACCGAGGTGGCTTTGGATCATGGCTTCATGCACTTGGGGCGGTTTTCCGAGGCCTATCGCAAACGCTTCGGCGAACTGCCGTCGCAGACCTGGAAACGCCATCGTTAAGCGACGTGCGCCTGGCGGATAGCGATGTGCAGGCAGCGGATATTGACGCGCAGGGCGAACACGTACGGTGAGGGCGCCTGATACAAGAACAACGGAGGGCCCGCCCCATGATCAGTACACTCGACCGACTCGCCTGCCAATTGCGCGAGTCCGTACAGGAAGACCCCGCCACTGGGGTGTTCCGCTGCCGCCGCGACATCTTTACCGACCCCGACCTGTTTGCCCTGGAGATGAAACACCTCTTCGAAGGCGGCTGGATCTACCTGGCCCATGAAAGCCAGGTGCCGCAGATCAACGATTACTTCACCACCTGGATCGGCCGCCAGCCGGTGGTCATCACCCGTGACAAACACGCCGTGCTGCATGGCCTGGTCAACGCCTGCGCGCATCGCGGCGCCATGTTGTGCCGGCGTAAACAAGGCAACAAGGGCTCATTCACTTGCCCCTTCCATGGCTGGACGTTCAGCAACGCCGGCAAGCTGCTCAAGGTAAAGGACGCGAAGACCGGCGCCTACCCGGACAGCTTCGACTGCGACGGCTCCCATGACCTCAAGCGCCTGGCGCGCTTTGAAAACTACCGCGGTTTCCTGTTCGGCAGCCTCAGCGATGCGGTGCCCGAACTCTGCGATTATCTGGGCGAAACCCGCGTGATCATCGACCAGATGGTCGACCAGGCGCCTTTGGGCCTGGAGGTGCTGCGCGGCAGCTCATCCTATGTCTATGACGGCAACTGGAAGCTGCAAATCGAAAACGGCGCCGACGGTTACCACGTCAGCTCCGTGCACTGGAACTACTCGGCGACCATGGGTCGGCGCAACTACGAAGCCGAAGGCACGCGCACCGTCGACGCCAATGGCTGGTCGAAAAGCCTGGGCGGCGTCTACGCCTTCGACCACGGGCATATCCTGCTGTGGACGCGCCTGCTCAACCCCGAAGTGCGCCCGGTGCACGCTCACCGCGAGGCCTTGGCCGAACGCCTGGGCCAGGCGCGCGCCGACTTTATCGTCGACCAGACCCGCAACCTCTGCCTCTACCCCAATGTGTACCTGATGGACCAGTTCTCGACCCAGATCCGCGTGGTGCGCCCCCTCGCCGTGGATAAAACCGAAGTGACCATCTATTGCATGGCGCCCATCGGCGAAAGCGCCCAGGAGCGCGCCACGCGGATTCGCCAGTACGAAGACTTCTTCAACGTCAGCGGCATGGGCACCCCGGACGACCTTGAGGAATTCCGCGCCTGCCAGACCGGTTACCAGGGCGCGAGCACCCTGTGGAATGACTTGAGCCGTGGCGCCAGGCAGTGGGTCGAAGGCGCGGACGACAATGCCTTGGCCATGGGCATGCAACCGCAGCTCAGCGGGGTCAAGACCGAGGACGAGGGCTTGTTTGTGCGCCAGCATGCGCACTGGGCCCAAAGCCTGCAGCGTGCGATCGAGCGCCAGCAGCAAGGGCTGATTGCCAGCGACCGCGAGGTGCAGCCATGAGCCTTGCCCGTGACCACCTGCTGGATTTTCTCTACCGTGAAGCGCGCCTGCTCGACGACCGCCAATGGGATGGCTGGCTGGCCTGCTATTCGCCCAAGGCCGAGTTCTGGATGCCCGCCTGGGACGATCACGACACCCTCACCGAAGACCCGCAGCGCGAAATCTCGCTGATCTACTACCCCAACCGTGACGGCCTGGAAGACCGCATCTTCCGCATCAAGACCGAGCGCTCCAGCGCCAGCACGCCCGAGCCGCGCACTGTGCACATGCTGTGCAACCTCGAAGTGCTGGCCGCCGACGGCGCGCAGGTGGACCTGCGTTTCAACTGGCACACCCTCAGCCATCGCTACAAAACCACCGACAGTTATTTCGGTACCTCCTTCTATCGCCTCGACATCGGTGCCGAACAGCCGCTGATCACGCGCAAGAAGGTGGTGCTGAAAAACGACTACATCCACCAGGTCATCGACATCTACCACATCTGAGGACACCGCCATGACGTATGCCATTGCCCTGAACTTCGAGGATGGGGTGACCCGCTTCATCGACTGCAAGGTGGGGGAAAAGGTGCTCGATGCCGCCTTCCGCCAACGCATCAACCTGCCCATGGACTGCTCGGAC
This sequence comes from Pseudomonas sp. AP19, assembly GCF_001728855.1. Taxonomy (NCBI): domain Bacteria; kingdom Pseudomonadati; phylum Pseudomonadota; class Gammaproteobacteria; order Pseudomonadales; family Pseudomonadaceae; genus Pseudomonas; species Pseudomonas sp. AP19. The sequence goes on from NZ_LXJP01000027.1 coordinate 61,383, forward strand.
GGTGTCTGCGGCACCTGCAAATGCCGCTGTGAAACCGGCACCTACGACTTGGGCGACGACTATATCGACGATGCCCTGAGCGCCGACGAAGCGCAGGCGCGCCAGGTACTGACCTGCCAGATGGTGCCGCAGTCCGACTGCGTGATCGCCGTGCCGGTGCCGTCCAGCGCCTGCAAGACTGGCACCACGCACTTTGCCGCGACGCTGGCCGGCATCACCCGACATGCCGATGCCGCGCTGGAGGTGAGTTTCGCGCTGGACCAGGCGCCGGTATTCCTGCCCGGCCAGTACGTGAATATCAGCGTGCCCGACAGTGGGCAGACACGCGCTTACTCCTTCAGCAGTCGCCCGGGCGACACGCGCGCCAGCTTCCTGATCAAACACGTGCCCGGCGGGTTGATGAGCAGTTGGCTCGAGCGCGCCCGGCCGGGCGACAGCGTGGCGATCACTGGCCCACTGGGCAGTTTCTACCTGCGTGAGGTGGCGCGGCCGCTGCTGTTACTGGCCGGTGGTACCGGCCTGGCGCCGTTCCTGTCGATGCTTGAAGTGCTCGCGCAGCGCCAGGAGACCCGGCCGATCCGGTTGATCTATGGCGTAACGCGGGACCAGGACCTGGTGATGGTCGAGGCGTTGCAGGCGATTACCGCGCGTTTGCCCGACTTCAACCTGGTGACCTGCGTGGCGGATCCGCACACCACTCACCCGCGCCAGGGCTATGTGACCCAGCACATGGCCGACGAAGCCCTTAATGGCGGCGATGTCGACGTGTACCTGTGCGGCCCGCCGCCGATGGTCGATGCGGTGCGCGAGCACTTCAAGCAGCAGGGCGTGACCCCGGCCAGCTTCCATTACGAGAAATTCACCGCTAACGCCATCGCCACGTGCGATGCCGCCTGAGGACTGCCGCATGACTCAACGGTTTAACAACAAGGTCGCGCTGGTCACCGGCGCCGCCCAAGGGATCGGCCGGCGTGTCGCCGAGCGTTTGCTGGAGGAGGGCGCCTGGCTGGTCGCGGTGGATCGCTCCGAGCTGGTGCATGAATTGCCGCATGAGCGAGCGCTGCTGCTGACCGCCGACCTGGAACACTACAGCGAGTGCGCGCGGGTGATGGCCGCCGCCACGGCGCGTTTCGGGCGCATCGACGTGCTGGTCAATAACGTCGGCGGGACTCTCTGGGCCAAGCCTTTCGAGCATTACGCCGAGGCTGAAATCGAGGCCGAAGTGCGCCGCTCGCTGTTCCCTACGTTGTGGTGCTGCCATTGCGTGCTGCCCTACATGCTGGAGCAGGGCGCAGGCGCCATCGTCAACGTGTCTTCCGTGGCGACGCGTGGGGTCAATCGCGTGCCGTATGGCGCGGCCAAGGGCGGCGTGAATGCCTTGACGGCCTGCCTGGCCCTGGAGACTGCCGGCAGCGGGATTCGCGTCAACGCCACCGCGCCCGGCGGCACCGAGGCGCCACCACGGCGCATTCCGCGCAACAGCCAGCCGCAGAGCGAGCAGGAGCGGGTGTGGTACCAGCAGATCGTCGACCAGACCCTCGACAGCAGCCCGATGAAACGCTACGGCAGCATCGACGAACAAGCTGGCGCGATTCTGTTCCTGGCGTGCGACGAGGCCTCCTATATCACCGGCGTGACCTTGCCGGTGGGCGGCGGCGACCTCGGCTAAGGCGTTTTCCAGCAGCTGACACTGACTCACAACAACAATAAAGAGAGCACTGCCATGCGTAGCCATGATGTCCATTCGATTATCGATAATGCCCCGTTCAACCGCTTCCACGGGTTGATTGTGAGCCTGTGTGCCTTGCTGTTGATCTTTGACGGCTACGACTTGTTTATCTACGGCGTAGTCCTGCCGTCAATCATGCGCGAGTGGGGGCTGACGCCGTTGCAGGCTGGCGCGCTGGGCAGCTATGCGCTGTTCGGCATGATGTTCGGTGCGCTGATTTTCGGCACCCTGGCGGACCGTTTCGGGCGCAAGAAAGGCATCGTGTTCTGTTTCACCCTGTTCAGTCTGGCCACCGTGGTCAATGGTGTTGCCAGCAGCCCAACCGAGTTCGGTCTCTGCCGTTTTATCGCCGGGCTCGGCTGCGGCGGGTTGATGCCCAACGCGGCGGCGCTGATCAACGAATACGCGCCGAAGAAATTCCGCAGCACCTTGATGGCCTTCATGTTCAGCGGCTACTCCCTGGGCGGCATGCTCGCCGCCAGCGTTGGGATTTTCATGCTGCCGGCCTATGGTTGGCAGTCGATGTTTTTTGTGGCGGTGATTCCGCTGCTGCTGTTGCCACTCATTGTGTACGGGCTGCCTGAATCCATCGGCTTCCTGATCCGCCAGGGCCGGCAAGACAAGGCTCGCGCGCTGCTTAATCGGTTGTCGCCAGGCACCAGGATCGAGGTCGACGATGCGCTGGTGATCGCCGACAGCAAAGGTACAGGCGCCTCGGTGGTGGAGCTGTTCCGGCATGGCCTGGCGGTGCGTACGGCGATGATCTGGGTCGCGTTTTTCTGCTGCCTGCTGATGGTCTACGCATTGAGTTCGTGGCTGCCCAAGCTGATGGCCGGTGCCGGTTACAGCCTGGGGTCGAGCCTGTCGTTCCTGATCGCGCTGAACCTGGGCGGCATGGCCGGGGCGCTGCTCGGCGGCCGGTTGGGCGACCGCCTGAACCTGGTGAAAGTGGTGATCTGCTTCTTCGCCGCGGCCATGGTCTCGATCAGCCTGCTGGGCATCAACAGCCCGATGCCGGTCCTGTACCTGCTGATCTTCGTCGCGGGTGCCACCACCATTGGTACGCAGATCCTGCTGTACGCGGGGGCTGCGCAGCTCTACGGCTTGTCGATTCGCGCCACGGGCCTGGGCTGGGCGTCCGGCATCGGTCGCAATGGCGCGATTGTCGGCCCGCTGTTGGGCGGCGCGCTGATGGCGATCGAACTGCCTCTGCAACTGAATTTCATGGTCTTTGCGATCCCCGGCGCGATTGCGGCGCTGGCGATGACGGTATTTGCCCTGAATGAGCGGCGCACCCGTATTGCCTTGCCCGCCGCCGCGGCGCTGTGACTGCCAAATGCTTACGGGCAATGGTCCAGTGCGTCGCGTGAACTGCGTGGAGGGTGATGTCGCACTTTGCCCACATACGCTCAAAGGACTTGAGCATGGCGCTAGGGTTGATCGGCCGAACAGCCTTCCAGACGATCCTTTGTATGACCGCATCGGCGCTGGTCTTTGTGATAAGCCGACGCTGACTGTTATCAACCTTCGGGCTCAGCCCTGTGGGTAGGCTGTTCAGCATGGGCAAAATTGCAGTGAGCGCACCCTCGCGCAACAGGCCGCCGGGCTGATGGCCCAACTGGCCGACCCACTTCATGAGTGCTGACTCATAGGCGGGCCTTAAACGCTCAACGCTTGCCTGCAGCGGGGCGCGCCCAGGCAATTGGCATCCATGACCGCTAACTTGAAGTGCCCGCTCATCTGTTCAGGCAATTTAAGATGGCCTTCGATCATTTTTGTCGGGCGTTGCGCGAAGTCAAGGCGGGTAGCCGTATGGCCATACCCAAATTCAGCAAGGATTGAATGTCGGACCTTGGGGCTGAGTAAACGCTGAAGCCTTCCCGCCACGTCCGCCGTCATGAGCAACTGCTGGAAGCGCTCCAGAAAGACCGCCTCGGCGCGGGTCATCTTTTGTCGCACACCCGCTACTTCTTTGCACAGAAACAGACCGCCGCTGTGCCATTTAGTAGCACATGGCTATTTGTTCTTGCGGCATCGATCCCGCGTATAAACCAAAGATCGCATTCGAATCAGTGAGTTAACCCGCACCAAACGTTGTTGGCACGCCCCGTGCTTTATTGCATCCATGGATAATTGGATACAAAAATACAAAGAGGCTGCCAATGCAATTTTCCCCCACTTATGGTGACCGCCAGCCTCTCACTGCCGAAGAGGAGGCCTACAACTTCCTCCTCGACGCCATCTGCGGCGGTCGTTTGCGCAAAGGCGATCGGTTGATTGCCGAGGACATCGCCAGCGAGATCGGCATGAGCCGCATGCCAGTGCGCGAAGCCTTCCGCCGCTTGGATGCCCAGGGCCTGGTGACTTTGCGGCCCAATCGCGGCGCTGTCGTCGGTGGCCTGGATATCGATGAACTGCACGAAGTGTTCGAGATGCGCAGCGCTCTCGAAGGCCTGGCAGTGCGTGTGGCAGTGGCACGCATCGGCGAGCGTCAATTGGCTGCACTGGAACGTATGCTCGATGAGATGGACGACTACCGTGACGAAAGTGCCGCCTGGGTCAGCCGGCACCGCGCGTTTCACGAATACTTGTGCAGCCTCAGCGGGCGCCCGCGGTTGATGAAGCAGATCTCGGCACTGTACTCGCTGGTCGAGGCGCCCATGCGCCTGTGGTTGCAGCACGGCGAGAAACCCCTCAGCGCCCGCCAGGAACACGCAGTAATCCTTGACGCCATCCGCTCCGGCGACGCGGCCCGCGCCGAGGCCGTAGTGCGCGAACACATCGAAGGCACCGTGCCGGCGCTGATTCAATTCCTGCAATCGGAAAAATAACCAGAGGTGGGCCCGAGCCCGCCCGTGTTTTGACTTTGAGTCCTGCCCCGTTAACCAACGAACTGGAGTGTCTGGTCATGCATAAACAACGCCGCGCCTTGCTGGTGGCTGTAACCCTTGGTCTCTGCACACAATGGGCGGCGGCTGCGCCCCAGGTACCGGAGCGATTGCAGAAAGTCGACAAACTTGTCTACTGCTCGGGGATGGATTCACCGCCCTTGGTGTCCTTCGACGAATCCCAGAAGCCGCGTGGGCTCACCGTCGACCTGGGCCTGGAAATCGCCAAGCGCCTGGGCAATAAAACCGTGCAATGGCGGGTCATTCCGTTTTCCGGCCTGGTGCCGGCACTGCTTGCCCAACAGTGCGACATGATCGTCGACCAACTGTTCGACAAGCCCGAGCGGCGCCAGGTAATCGATATCGTCAACTACATGTATTCCAGCCAGGCGGTGGTGGTGCCCAAGGGCAACCCCAAAGGCATCAAGACCCTGGATGATCTGTCCGCGCACAAGGTGGCGGTGCTCAACGGCTCTACCATCAAGACCCTGCTCGACACTCAGAACGAGAGCCTCGCGAAGGCTGGCAAGCCACCGATGAAACTGGTGGTCTACAACACCGACACCGATGCGTTCCAGGCGCTGCGCATCAGCCAGGTCGACGCCTATGGCACCACCGTGGAAACCGCCGGTTACTACGCGGCGATGGCCCCGGAGCTGTTTCAGGAAGGGGTGCCTGCATTCAGCCGCATCCTCACCGGCCTGGGCATGCGCAAGGACGACCCGCAACTGACCGCCGCCGTGCAGCAGATCATCAGCGACATGCGCAGCGACGGCAGCTATGTGCAATTGCTCAACAAATGGCATGTCAGCAGCGACACACTTGACTGAGGTTCCACCACGATGAATTTCAATTGGGATGTGTTCTGGCAATACCTGCTGCAGCCCAGTGGGGTCTACCTCACCGGGCTGTGGCTGACGTGCCTGATCAGCGTGCTGGCGATGCTGCTCGGCTGTGTGCTGGGCCTGGCGGCGGCGCTGTTGCGTCTGTCGAAGAACCCGCTGCTGCACCTGCCGGTACGCCTTTACGTGTGGCTGATGCGCGGCACGCCGTTGCTGGTGCAGATCGTGTTTTTGTACACCGCACTGGCAGCGGGCGGGATCTTCCGCTTCGAGGACATTGAGCTGTTCGGGTTGATCATCCCCGGCAATATCCAGGCGGCGATCATCGCCCTGGGCCTGAATGAAGGCGCGTACATGGCCGAAATCATCCGCGCCGGCATTGGCGCGGTGGACAAGGGCCAGTACGAAGCCGGGCGTTCCCTGGGCATGGGGTTCGGCAAGCTGATGCGGCGCATCGTGCTGCCTCAGGCGTTTCGGGTGATCGTGCCGCCGCTGGGCAATGAGTTCAATGTGATGCTCAAGAACACCACGCTGGTGAGTGTGATCGGCGTGCAGGAGTTGTTGCTCAGCACGCAGATGGTGACCTCGGCGACGTTTCGCGTATTCGAGTTGTACCTGGTCGTCGCGATCTACTTCCTGACCTTGACCACGCTGTGGGGCTTTTTCCAACGCTGGCTCGAAAACCGTTTCGGCCAGTCCGATCGACCTTCGGCGCCACCTCCGGCCGCCAGCCGCATGTTCGGTCGCAGCACCCTGAAACTGCTGAGGGGACGTTAACCATGGCGCACCAAAGTGAAGAGCTGATCATTGACGCACAGGATATCCAGAAGTCGTTCGGCGAGTTGCAGATCCTCAAGGGCATTTCCCTGCAAGTGCGGCGCGGCGAAGTGGTCGTGCTGATCGGCGCCTCCGGCTCCGGCAAGACCACCTTTATCCGCTGCATCAACCTGCTGGAAGACATCCAGGGCGGGCGCATTCGCGTCAATGGCCGCGCCATGGGCTATCGCGAACGTGCCGATGGCAGCCTGGTGCGCGATTCGGAGCGCAACATCGCCCGTCAGCGCCGCGACATCGGCATGGTGTTCCAGCGCTTCAACCTGTTCCCGCACATGACCGCATTGGAAAACATCATCGAAGCGCCGATCCAGGTGCTCGGCGTACCGCGTGCCCAGGCGCTGGAACAGGCTCGGGGCTTGCTGGCGCGGGTCGGCCTGGCGGACAAGGCCAGCCACTACCCGTCGATGCTCTCCGGCGGCCAGCAGCAGCGGGTGGCGATTGCGCGTGCCCTGGCGATGAAACCCCAGGCGATGTTGTTTGACGAGCCCACCAGCGCCCTCGACCCGGAAACCGTCGGCGAAGTGCTGCAGGTGATGAAGGAGTTGGCCGAGGAGGGCATGACCATGGTGGTGGTCACCCACGAAATGGGCTTTGCCCGTGAAGTGGCCGACCGCGTGGTGGTGCTCGACCAGGGCGAACTGATCGAACAAGGGCCGCCGGAGCAGATTTTCAGCCATCCCAGCCATCCGCGGACCCGGGCGTTTCTCAGCCGCGTGTTATGACCTTTTTTGAAGAGCCTTTGCCATGTTGAAATTTTCCGCTCACGAATACCCCTATCCGTCGCAACGCCAGAGCGTGTTCGCGCGTCGCGGCATGGTCGCCGCTTCGCAACCGCTGGCGGCCCAGGCCGGTATCGAAATCATGCAGAAGGGCGGTAACGCCATTGATGCCGCCATTGCCACCGCCGCCGCGCTGACCGTGGTCGAGCCCACCGGTTGTGGCCTGGGCGGCGATGCCTTTGCGCTGGTGTGGTGCAAGGGCCAGTTGCATGGCCTGAACGGCAACGGCCATGCGCCGGCCGCCTTGAGTATCGAGGCGGTCAAGGCGGCGGGGCATCAGCAGATGCCGCTGTACGGCTGGACCTCGGTGACGGTGCCCGGTTGCCCGTCGGCGTGGGCCGAGTTGTCCAAACGCTTTGGTAAATTGCCGTTTGCCGATTTGCTGCAGCCGGCCATCAGCCTGGCGCGCGACGGTTTCCCGCTGTCTCCGGTGGTTGCCCATCAATGGCAGATCTCCTTGAACGAATTCAGCCCGCACCGCGATGAGGTGCTGCAAGCCTGGTTCGACACCTTCCTCATCGACGGGCGCGCGCCTCGGGCGGGGGAGATTTTCCGTAACCCGGCCCAGGCCCGCACCCTGGAAGAACTCGCCGCCACCGGCTGCGAAAGCCTGTATCGCGGCGCGCTGGCCGAGCGCCTGGATGCGCATTCGCGCGCCAGCGGCGGCTACCTGCGCGCCAGCGACCTCCAGGATTACCGCGCGCAGTGGGTGGAGCCGATCCACATCAATTACCGGGGTGTGGATGTTTGGGAAATCCCGCCGAGCGGGCAGGGCCTGGTTGCACTGATGGCGCTGAAGATCCTCGAAGGTTTCAACTTCGATCACCGCGACAGCCAGCAAACCTGGCATCGCCAGCTGGAAGCCATGAAGCTGGCCTACAGCGACGGCCTGCATTACATCACCGACCCCGCGCACATGCGCGTGGCGGTGGCCGACCTGCTGAGTGACGACTACAGCACCCGTCGCCGTAGCGAGATCGGCGAGCAGGCGCAGCCGCCCAAACCCGGCGCCCCCCATGCCAGCGGCACGGTGTACCTGGCGACCGCCGACGCCGAAGGCAATATGGTTTCGTTCATCCAGAGCAACTACCACGGCTTCGGCTCCGGCGTGGTGCTGCCCGACAGCGGCATCGCCTTGCAGAATCGCGGGCAGGAATTCAGCCTCGATGAGTCCCATTCCAATTGCCTGGCACCGGGCAAGAAAACCTTCCACACCATCATCCCGGGTTTTCTCAGCAAAGACGGCCAGGCCCTTGGACCGTTCGGCGTGATGGGCGGCTACATGCAGCCCCAGGGCCATGTGCAGATGGTGATGAACCTGGTGGACTTCGGTCTCAACCCCCAGGCGGCATTGGACGCGCCACGCTGGCAATGGCTGGGCGACATGAAGGTCGGCATCGAACATGGCGCTTCGCGCGACCTGGTCAATGCGCTGGCACGGCGCGGGCACAAGGTGCAGACCGACAGCGACCTGACCGACTACGGGCGGGGGCAGATCATCCTGCGTGACCCGGCCACCGGCGTGTTGTGCGGCGGCACTGAGCCAAGGGCGGACGCACATATCGCGGTTTGGTGAGCGGCTACACACGCGCTGAGCCAGACGGCTAATAATGACGGGGTGATGAGTTGTTTGATCTTCGCGACGGCGGGTTAGCGCCCGCTGAAGCAATGATTGAACCTCACAACTCAGACCCCTGTTCGATCTGCTCTGTGACGCTCGACCTCCTTTTTATCCAGCCGGAAGAAGTCGCCGAGCTGGCGTTTTTCCTATCCCAACCCGGTGCGCGATCGATCACTGGCGCGGACATGGCGATTGATTGCGGCGCCTGCGCTGGAAACTGCCGGTGACCCATTGATGCCGATATTGGACAAGAGGTTATGATCATGTCCAAACGTGGAATGGGCGAGTCGGCGGTGGTTGTTTTTACTGCGAGTGGGCGCCGCCGCAAGCCTCAATGTGCACGTTTACTCATCAAATACGGCGAGGCTCGCCTTCCGTGATTTCGCGTATCAGGCTCAGGTAACGAAGCGCGCCCAGTCCCAGGGGCCGGTTTTTTACCCAGATGATATCGACCCATAGCCGCATCTGACTCGGCATGTAGTCAAACACCACCTCCGTCAATGCGCCTGACGTGATGAGAGGGTGTACCAGCGATTTTGGAAGATAAGCCCAACCTAATCCTTGCTGCACCAGGTCCAGCGTGGCCAGATAATTGTCGCTGTGCCAAATCCGCCGCGACAGCACAACACGTGGGTCAGAGTCTGCAGGGCCTCCTGTAGCGACGATGATCTGCCGAACGTTGACCAGTTGCTCCTCACTTAAGGGGCTTTTCTTGCCGGCGGCCGCAGGGTGATCTGGAGCCGCAACCGCGACTAACAACTGGCTCCCCGCCTCAAGAAATGTTTCCCGCTCATCAAGCCCTGGTCGTTCAAATCCAAGTGCCAATTGCACACGCCCTTCATGGAGCATGCGCATAGCCTCCGGATGGGACGCGGAGCGAATCTCGATTTCAAGCGTGGGAAACTCCCTGGCGATAATCGACAGCGGACGATTCCAGACGCCTGTTTGCAACTCCGGCGCCATCGCAAAGACCAAGCGTTCCTCCAACCCCTGATGGAGTTGGAGGGCATGCGCATCCAGCAGGTTGATCTGGCTCGCGACCTGTCGTGCCTGGGGCTCAAGTGCCTTGGCGGCGGCCGTAGGAATGGCTTTGCGAGTTGATCGGTCAAACAGCAACAAATCCAGCTCTGCTTCAAGCTGCGACACCGCCATGTTGACGGCCGAGGGGACCCGGCCTAATTTTCGCGCCGCCGCCGAAAAGGATCCGCTGTCGATGACCGAAAGGAAAATCTTAAGTGACTCACTGGTAAACGCCATGGGGGTTGTCAGATTTTCTGATGATGATTGTCTTTATGTATCAGATTTATTCGCCTAGTTTCTACTCTCTTTCAAATGAAGTACGTGGGGCACACCATGTTGGATACGCAATTGAGAGGGTATGTTGCACTCGTCAGTGGTGCCGGGAGTGAATCCGGGATCGGCATGGCTATTGCTCGCAGGCTAGGTGCATCCGGAGCGAAGTTGATCATCACTGCCAGCAGCAACCGCATTGTGGATCGGGTTAAAGAGCTGCGCCGTGAAGGGTTTGAAGTTGAAGGCCGGCCTGTTGACCTTACTGATGAAAACGTGGTGCGTGAATTCAGCCTGTGGGCAGAGTCAGTCTGGGGACGGGTCGATATTCTGGTGAACAATGCCGGGATGTCCATGCACGGCAGCCCTGAGATTTTCTCGGAATTGGCGTCGATGGAACTCCATGATTGGAACCTTTCACTGGCCCGAAACCTGACCACCGCCTTTCTGCTGACCCGAGCCGTGTTGCCCGGTATGAAGGCCAGAAGTTACGGGCGCATTGTCAATATCAGTTCTACCACTGGCACCCGAGGGAGCAATCCGGGGGAAGCCGCTTATAGCGCCGCCAAGGCAGCGATGGTGGGCATGAACATGGGACTTTCGCTTGAAGTCGCCAGGCAGGGGATTACCGTCAACAGCGTGGCCCCCGGCTGGATCACCACGGGCTCAACCACCCCCGTTGAAGCCGAGGCGGGGCGCTTCACCCCGATGGGGCGCGCAGGCAGCCCCCGCGAAGTGGCGGCGGCGGTTGCATTTCTGGCATCGCCTGACGCCAGTTACATCACAGGGGAAGTCCTTGTGGTGGATGGCGGGAACTGTCTGGTCGAGAACAAAGCCCCTCACGGCGATCAGTAAGTTTGAATACGCGCCAGCGCGCTCAATCCACGATTGTGGGCGGGGGGCGATAACCGAGATTTATACAAGCGCGATGTATCAAAGAACCTATGAGTGCTTTGAGCCGTATTCGGCTGTCAGTCAGCAACGGACTTTTAATTAATTTGATAATTAACATGGGGTATTGATCATGTCGAACAGTGGAATTAGTGAATCAGCGATTGCTGCTTTTACCGCCTCCGAGCGTGCCCGGTTTATAGAAAACAACCCCACTTCACTGGCGCTGGCCGAGCGCGCCCAGGCGAATCTGTTCAACGGTGTGCCCATGCACTGGATGAGCGATTGGTCGATGCCTTCGCCGCTCTTCGTCCAGCGTGCCAAAGGGGCGCGCTTCACCGATGTCGACGGGCATGAATACATCGACTTTTGCCTTGGCGACACCGGGACGATGTTCGGCCATTCACCTGATCCTATTGTCCGCGCCATAACCGAGCAGGCGAATAATGGCTTGACCACGATGCTGCCGGGCGAAGACGCGGTGGTCTGCGGCGAGTTGCTGGCTGAGCGATTCGAGCTGCCTTACTGGCAAGTGACCGCCAATGCGACTGACGCCAACCGTTATGTGCTGCGCTGGGCGCGCGCTATCACCCAGCGCAACGTCTTGCTGGTGTTCGATGGCTGCTACCACGGCACCGTGGATGACGTGATGGTGCGCTACCGCGACGGCAAAACAGTGCACCGTTCAGGTCTTGTGGGCCAAGCCTACGACTTGAGCCAATACAGTCGATCCATCCCCTTCAACGATGTCGCCGCACTGGAGGCGGCGTTAGCCCAGGGCGATGTGTGCGCGCTGATGTGCGAGCCGGCGATGACGAACATTGGCATGGTCCTGCCGGATCCGGGGTTCATGCAAAAGTGTCGAGAGCTGACCCTTAAATATGGCAGCCTGTTGGTCATTGATGAGACCCACACTATTTCCACCGGCCTCGGTGGATGCACGCGCCACTGGGCGTTGAAACCCGACTTTTTCGTGGTGGGTAAACCCATTGCAGGTGGCGTGCCTTGCGCGGTGTTTGGCGTTAGCGAGCCAGTCGCCTCGGCCATGCGCGACGTCCAGAAGACCATCAGCGAAGAGAGCGGCGGGCATGGCCACAGTGGCATGGGCACGACGCTGTCCGCCAACGCACTGGCGATGCGCTGCATGCGTGTCAGTCTCGAAGAGGTCATGACCGAGTCTGCGTACCAGCATATGCTGCCCCTGGCCTCACGGCTGGCGCAGGGATTTCGAGCGTTGTTCAAGCGGCACCAACTGAACTGGTCGGTAACAGAGTTGGGCGCTCGTTGTGAATTTCAATTCTGTGCCACACCGCCAAGAACAGGCGCGCAAGCCGAGGCGGCTTTTCACGACAGCCTCCAAATGGCGCTGCATCTCTATTTGATCAATCGCGGAATCCTGATCACGCCTTTTCACAACATGACCCTGTGCTGTCCGCAGACACGTGATGCGGATATCGACAGGCTGATCGCTGAGTTGGATAACGCACTGACCACGCTGCTTGCCCTGCCTGGCGCGCGGGTTATCGCGTGATAACGGCACGTCTGAAAACGCCATTGTTCTTAAATACTGCCCGTCGCTTGAATGAGCGCTAAGAGGTTTGACATGCAATTTGCGGATAAAAAAGAGGCCTTGGATTATCTGGCCGCCCACCCTGAAGTGCTGAGCATCGAGTTGTTCCTTATCGACGCGAATGGCGTTCCACGGGGCAAACTGTTGCATCGCGACGAACTGCTGGCGATCTACGAAAATGGTCGGCCTTTGCCAAGTTCCATTCTCGCCTTGACCGTGCAGGGTGAAGACGTAGAAGACACCGGCTTGGTCTGGGATGTTGCTGACGCCGATTGTTGGACATACCCCTTGGCGGGAAGCCTGACCTTACAACCCTGGCGCACCAACCCCACCGGTCAAGTGCAGGTGAGCATGCACCCGACCCAAGGTATTCCCGCCGCACCGGCGGACCCGCGCCACGTGCTGGTGACCACCATCGAGCGGCTGAAAGCCGATGGATTCCATCCGGTCATGGCCGTTGAGTTGGAGTTCTACCTGCTGGACCGACAACGCGACGTCAACGGTCGGCCGCAGCCGGCGTTGCAGGCCAATGGCGTACGCCCTGTTGCTCCACAGGTCTATGGCGTATACGAGCTGGAGCAGCTTCAACCGTTTCTGGATGACCTCTACGCGGCGTGCGCGCTGCAGGGGTTGCCGGTACGTACGGCGATATCCGAGTACGCGCCAGGCCAGGTCGAGTTGACGCTGGAGCATCGTTTCGACGCACTTCAGGCCATTGATGAAGGCGTACGTTACAAACGGCTGGTCAAAGGTGTGGCCAACAAACATGGGCTGCAAGCGTGCTTCATGGCCAAGCCATTCAGCGACCAGGCCGGCAGCGGTATGCACTTGCACGTCAGCCTTGCCGACGAGCACGGGAACAACTTGTATGCGAGCGAAGACCCACAGGGTACGCCACTGTTGCGGCACTCCATCGGCGGGATGATGGAAACCTTGTTTGACTCTCTGGCGATATTTTGCCCCCACGCCAATTCATATCGACGCTTCCAAACCGGTAGTTACGCGCCGCTGGCTAAAAGTTGGGGCGTCAACAACCGTACTGTGTCGTTCCGCGTGCCCGGCGGCCCTGCAATGAGTCGGCATATCGAACACCGCATTTGCGGTGCCGATGCCAACCCCTATCTTGCCGCTGCCGCGTTACTTGCGGGCATTCACTACGGCATCACGCATCAAAGCGATCCCGGCGCGGCGATTGTGGGGAACGGCTATGAACAGGCGACCGATTTTCTACCCACAGACTGGCTGACAGCGTTGCAGGCACTGCAACGTTCAACCTGGGCACGTGAGGCGCTGGGCGCTGAGTTCCTGAAGGTGTTCCTGGCGATCAAGTGGCGCGAGTTCCGTCAATTCAATGCTGAAGTCGGGGAACAGGACTGGCGCTGGTACCTCACTCACGCATAAAGGTTGGCCCGTCAGCGCATCTTGAAATGGACTGCTGGAGAGTCGCTGACAACTAAGATGCGTACCGCACATCCTGCGCATTTCACAGTGACTCATCATTATGAGCCGCAGGTCGTATGCCCGCGGCTCGGATCGTAATCACGCATACGATAGGGTCGGGAAAAGTCTACGGGAGCGGGGGGCAGTCCAATCCGCTGGAAGTGAATGGCGCTCCATGGTTTGTGCAAAGGCCGAAATGATCAGCCGAACAGCCTGCCAGACGATCCCTAAAGACTGTCAGGGTCGCCAAAAAACATTTTGACTGGGCTCTAGGGCGGTAGTTTCAGGTCATAAAAAACTAATGATGCCCCCCAGTTTTGCCCCCAGTTACATAGAGTGCGAGAGCGCTCGCGAGCGGCGATTTCTCACGAACTCCAGCATGGTAATTGATGGCTTCCGGTGTAACTCCTCATTGGATCTGGAGGGAGGGTGCATGGCTCATCAAGGAAAAGCTAGTCCGCTCTCGCTCGAGAGCAGTGACTACGATCGACTGTGGTCGACCAAATATTTGCATCCGCGTAATTGGTTTGCTGGGCTTGGAGGCTTCTGCGAAACCAGGGGGCGATTCACTGGGCGCCAATCATTGTTGATAGGCCCCCTCGTCAAAAGGCACCTGATTAGGGCGCCTTGCTGATGTTCGAACATTATTGCTCAACTCGGCTCATGCAGCTCAGAGGGGCTCGTACCATCTGCAGATCTACGTGAATGGACGCCAATGTTCAGAGGGCCGGCAACACCCTCCAACGCGCTCCGTCCCTCTCGTGTTGCTACGAGGGCGACACCTTCGCCCCAGAACTGATCTTGGTTTACGTCCTGAGGGGCACCATCACGCCACCAGATAAGTCCTGCGACGCAGGCACCGTTCCTGTCGAGGTAGTGCATCCAATTGCCCTGATCATGCCGCCATTCCAGGTAGTGCAGCCATTCGGGGCACAATACCAGCACATCATCAGAGTAAGTTGGGATACCGCTGATGGAGAGTCGGCCGACAATGCTCTCTGATGGTTCGTCTAGAGTGCATATGCCATCAATCCACAGTGCCGGGGGGAAGGGCGCGTCCTGTGCTTGCCCAATAAGCTTCCTCGACATAGAACGGAGCGCGAGCACGCGTCATCTCAAGATTTTGTCTGATAAGACGCCAATAAAAATGAGTGATTTCTGCGATAGCGGAGTCCCCGTCATCGATTATGGCCATGTGTGCGATGGATAAGTGGGGAAGTAGGGTGTTGAAGCTGGAAAAGCCCGAGCAAATTCGAGAACACTGGAATACGGACGAAGCATCGCAGTTCATCTGGGTTGATGACGCCTTTGGGGCGATGCAGTACGAAGCCGACCTGGTGATGGAATGGAACCGGATACTCCCAGCGCTCTCGACGATGATCCGAGCGGGCCATCGGGTAGTCCTGACTAGCCGTGATTACATCTACAACAGCGCGCGGCGTGATCTTAAGAGAACGGCATTTCCTTTGATCGAGGAAAAGGGCAGGTCCGTGTTTGTGCAGAGACTCGATGTAATGCCTCATGTCATGGAGGGGTTGTTTGACGTATGGTTCCATCAGGATTGGATGATTGCTGCCTGGGATGGCTTTCAGGGGAACAAGGAGTGGTGATGAAAATGCTATCCAAAGCTGTTGCCAGCAAGCTTGAAAATTTTGCGGCGCCAAAGCGTGGTGATGAATTTGAAGATCTCTGCCTAGATATTTTTGAGCACGTCCTGAGTAAACAAGGGTTTCCCATCATCGGGGGCCCTTACTCACGGATCGTTGCACGGGGTGTCAGTGGCGATTCACAGGGTGGTGTGGACATTTATGATCCGGCGACTCTGGCTGCAGCCCAGTGTAAAAACCAAGGAAAGGTTTACGTCTCCCATCTTGAGGATGAAGTTCAGAAGCTTCAGAGCTTTAGTAAGCCGGTTGCCCACTACATCTTTCTGTTGAGTCGCGACGGCGTGCCGAAGGCCTTGCAGGATTGGGTGGATGAGGCCAATCAGCGCAGGACGGATGCTCGTTCAGATGACGCTAACGCTGCCTCTGAGGTGGGTGTGGCTGTCCCCATGCTTCACATCATGGGGTGGAGGGAACTCAAAGGATATTTGTTTGCGAGTAATTTTTTGATGTGGAAGTGGGGGGTGGCTCACCCCGTGATCCATCAGTACCCCTATCTCCCAATGTTGGATGTGAGCTTCTTGGCTGAGACCATGGACGCGCTCAGGAACAAGCTGGATGCGCTGCCGAATAGACGAGACTCCAAAGACGCTGTTGAAGGACTCTTGCGTTCTGTTGATGCTGAGGGACTTGTCAATCTGGTCGCAGACTCAAAAGTTGAGCGAGAGGTACTCGATGGGCTCGGGGAGTTCATCGAAGAGTTTTGGCGCGCTGTACGGGTGGCCAAAACCTACTCGGTTGCGGTGAAAGACGTAGACAGTCGAGATCCCATCATCATGGAGCAAGGCTTTGCTTTGATGAATGATCTAGCACGTTACTTGCCCCGGATATCTGCTCTGCGGTACCTGCGGCCGGTGTGCAAAGCGAGCGAAGCGCTGTTGAACGTTTTCAGGGATGAGGATAGCTATTACTGGGAGCAAGTCGTTGTCGAACACCAAGGCATGGAAGTCGAGGTAGATGGCGACAGCACGATGCTGTTCAACTTCGAGCATGAGGACTGGACCAGTCCTTACTTTGTCGATCCTGAGCAAGTGAATAGCTTGATCAAGGACATCGTTGAAGGGGTTGAGCATGCAAGGCGGGCAATCGTGGACGTTAGAACCGTTGAATGAGATGTGGGAGGCCAGTGCTGCAGATACTGTCACTGGCCTTGGAGCATTAGATAAGGCTTTCCTCTGCAAACGAAAACGTTTCACCACTGCCGACAATGACATGATCCAGCACCTGTACATCCTCCTGGCTGAGTAACTGCTTCAAGGTTCGAGTGAGGGTCCTGTCGGTTTCGCTGGGCTGTGATTGTCGATCAGGCGCAGTGTGGAGGTGGCCTTCAATCCGCTCCCCAAAGCCTCAGCTTTCTGGCCGTCGACGGTATGCGCCACTTGTTCGCCGGTCAAACAGCGTTGCAGGGATGGGTTAATCCAGGGTAAGCAGTCTCCGCAACCAGCCCGCGGCCATTACCCTGCGTATGCAGGTAGACCCAGACCACGGCGTCCCAGAAGCCTTCCCGGCCTTCGAGCTGGCCAACACATTCGACCAACTAGCTTCCCGACTCGCGGCTGGTTCGTGCTGGGGCAATGGCAAATGGTGCCATGCCAAGTTGACGTGATTTTTGGTGACGATCGAGCAGTTGCAGCTGCGGCAGGTAACTGGGTACATTCGATTATGGTCAATGGGGAGTGCGTTGGCGTGCTGACTCAGCACCAGAAGTTAGATCCCACACGTGGCAATCAACGTTAATAGCTGTTTGAACATACTCACGTATTCTGTTCTCGGGAATGACGTGAGCATGTCTGTATCAGGGCCTTACTTCAGTGATCGATCCGGTTTCCGTAGCAACTGAATTTCGGGGCCGGGTCTGGGAGGCTAGAACTGCACCTCCGTGATTGAATCAACGCCGAACCAGTTCCGTAGAGTTGCGCTTGCGGGGGCAGATATCTCTTGAGTGAACAACAACGCCAATCGGATCTGGGGCCTGGAGCAGGCCACGTAGAATAGATTGCGATTGCGCTCAAATTTCTCTTGCCTGTTCGCGGGCACAGTTGGACGGCTCGCACTCTCAAGCATTTCCCCGAAGTTGTACTTGCTCCAACCTCTACCTACAACGACAAGCACATTTTTGAATTGAGCACCTTTGACGCCGTGCTTCGTTTCGAAAGGTGAATGACCGTCCAAGTATCGGCAGAGCGCCTGTACCTCGGAATAAGGAGTCCCATGAAGTCCCATTAGCTCTGTCAGCCTTCGTGGGATGTCTTCTTCTGCGCTATCGAAGGTTTCAAGCTCGTGCTCAAGCTTTTCGATGGCATCCGGGAGTCGAGGACGGCGTGTACTTTGTAGGTGTTTGATGACCTCTCCCCGCGCATGGATCAGTTGAGACTCCTAATTGTGAACCCCCGATCACAACCTGACTGAAAGTGATAGCATATTGCCTACACCCCAGTAACGTTGGGAGGTGGGTTCTGCGACCTCCGCTTTGAATGTCTAGGATGAGCATGCGCATAGGTATTGATTTTGGAACGAGCTACACCGCAGCAGCTGCCTACATAGACGGTGAGCTTCGACATATTTCCTTCGGCGGCGACAGCCAGTTTCGAACTGCGGTATTCATACCGGAGAAGTCTATTGACTGGACCCTTTTCCAGCCAGACGCCTATGAGCAGCAGGTCCGCGATAACCTTAGTGCTTCGACGGCGGCGTATACGAAGGCTCTCGGAGAATACGACGAGGCAACCAGCAAAATTCGGTTCCACTATCGATCGCTAGCGAAGAATGGCGACATTACTCAAGAGAAGGTACAGGCTCGAATTTCCTTGGCTACCTCGGAGCTGAGGAAGCCTGTATCGCCTTTGGCTGCGGAAATTCGGAGAGCGACCATTTCCGCAGCTCGACGCCATTGGGCCCATGAACAGAGGGAGGCGGGTAGGGCTAGCTCGATTAACGTCGACGAATCAGCAGTTTTTGGCGAAGACGCGATTGAGGAATTCTTTTGGTACGAGGAAGGCCGACTCATTCAATCTCCGAAATCCATGCTTGGTTTCAGGTTAGCTGCTCCACAGCGCGAAGCGATTGTGAAAATCGTCTCGAATGTCCTAAAGCACGTCCGGCGTGCGGCGACTGAGCAATTGAGTGTCGATGTCACTGAAGCCACTATTGGCAGGCCTGTTGTATTTAGAAGCTCCATGGGGCCAGAGGGAAGTGACCAGGCAGTGGCGCTACTGCGCGAAGCAGCACATCGTGCGGGATTCAAATCAGTGGATTTCCTAGCAGAGCCCGCAGCAGCCGCAATAACCTATCACATGGATTTCCCAGAGTCCCAGTTTGCGGTAGTCGTGGATGTAGGAGGTGGTACCACTGATATCGCCGTTGGGCATGTCGGTGGTCAGGAGGGGGCGCCGAAGCTGGACGCCAGTTGGGGCTTAGCTAAGGGCGGCACCGATGTGGACCTTGGACTTTCTCTTCGCGCGGTAATGCCACTATTTGGAAAAAATGACTGTCGCCTGCTCGCACCGTTTTACGTCGACGCTGCCATGGTCAGCGACCAGAATCGGCAAGCGGCCTTTCGAAAAGTAGACGTTGATTCGATCAAAGCTCCTTACAAGAAGCGTTTGCTTGCGCTGCAGCGGTATGGGGTCGCTGTCAGGATGAATCGTGACGTAGAAAGGCTCAAGGTCGCTCTCAGTTCAG
The DNA here is from genome assembly GCF_001728855.1 of Pseudomonas sp. AP19. Taxonomy (NCBI): domain Bacteria; kingdom Pseudomonadati; phylum Pseudomonadota; class Gammaproteobacteria; order Pseudomonadales; family Pseudomonadaceae; genus Pseudomonas; species Pseudomonas sp. AP19. The sequence continues at coordinate 80,615 of NZ_LXJP01000027.1, forward strand.
AAGCTGAAGCAGACGTTTCTCTCGATTACGTGCAGAAGGGGCTTCGAGCCAAGGCGGGGACATCTGATCTGGAGTTTGGATATGAAAGGTACATGCGCTCCTTCAACGAGTTGCTCAGTCAGGTGAGGGGGGCGACCGCTGGCCGAACTCCGATTGTATTGCTTACCGGCGGCATGTCGCGAGCGCCCTATATCGCAGAGGCTGTCAAACGTCACTTTCCAGGTAGTGAGATACACCATGGAGATGCGTCGCTAGGGGTGGTAGGTGGCTTGGCGATGCATGCGGCCACGGTGCACAAGACGCCCTTTGACACTCATGCAAAACTCTGACTGCTTCGGCCGCTGCCCAACTCCCGCAATGGCGAGAGCCCCAGGTTTGTGCCAGCACATTGCTCCGTATGCGTAATTGCAAGCCAAGGAGACAAGGATGACCCCGATCCACCGGCCAGCGTGCCCAGATTACCTCACCCCCTATCTATCTGATTTCCCGCCTGAGCACTCGGCCAGCATCATCCTGGCCAAGAGCTTAGTTACAACTCGCGCCGGTTATCCGAGCAAAATTTATAACCATCTGAGGTCGCTTCGCGATCTTCTAAGTGAAGTTTTCCAACATCGTTGCTGCTACTGCGAGATATACGCGGATCGTACTTCTGCTGGTGTTATAGAGCGATTTAGGCCTAAATCTTCCCGGTCTGCGTCTGAATCCTTCGATCAGAATTATTGGCATCTGCAGCTTGACTGGCGCAATCTCTATTGGGCTTGTTCTACGTGCAATCGCTACAAGGCTGATCGTTTTCCTCTTTACAACTCCCTCGCAAAAAGCGGCGCTCCATACATCGAAATCGTCGAGTTTGAGAGTCCAGTGCTCCTTGACCCCTGTAGGGACGATCCCGATGAGCATTTGATATTCATGTCGGACGGCTCCGTAGAGGCGCACACGGCTCGCGGCTGGGATAACATCAAACTCTTTGACCTGAACCGTCGGCAGTTGGTGCTCGCACGTTCGGAACAGGCAAAACTATTCGAGAGCGCTAGTAATGAGGAGCGGGTCGCACGAGCCGAGGGCCACTCTGCTCACTGTGCTGTTTGGCGACAGTTGCTACGCGCCGGGGATAGACCGCTTACCAGGGATCCGGTCGATGCTGGACCCAGCCGTTTTATGCCTGGTACGGCACAGATTTCCATCGATACTGAATTGGGTATCGGAGTCGAAAGCTATAAAGCCATCTCTCAATACATCACTCGAATCCAGATCAAAAATTATGGCCCCATCCACCACTTGGATCTCGACCTCAGCCAGTCGCTGTCGGAGCAAGCGCCTTGTTTTGCTCTGCTTGGTGAAAACGGGGTGGGTAAGAGCACTGTGTTACGGGCCTTGGCCTTGGCGTTGTCGGGGAAGGCCTACGCGAAACGTCTAAAAATGACCAGCGCCAAGCTACTATCTGCTGACGCCTACGAGGGCGAGGTTAGGGTGTCGGTGGTTGGTGCGGACGAAGACACGGTCGTAACGTTTCGACGATCCAAGCCTCTCAGCTTCAACACTGAGCATTCTAGGTCACTTGTATTGGCTTACGGCGCAACGAGATTACTTCCACGAGGGCGCCATAAGCCAAAGGCGGGGTTAAACCACGCAAAAATCGATAACCTTTTTGACCCGTTTTTGCCACTGACTGCCCCGGAGGAGTGGTTGGCGGAGCTTGCTCACGAGCAGTTGGATGAAGTCAACCGAGTGCTCGCCAGTCTGATGCCTGATGACCATCTTGTGAAGGTAATCCAAGGGGGTGGAGTGGGCGACCTTTCACTGGAGGTAGGTGGTGCACTAGGGCGTCGAATCAGTCATCTGAGCGATGGCTACCAGTCGATGCTAGGCATGGCGGTGGATATCATGCAAGTACTGTATCGGTTTGGCTCAGACATAGAATCAACAGAAGGAGTCGTCCTGATTGATGAGCTGGGCAATCACTTCCACCCGGCCTGGCGCTTGCAATGCTTGTCCGCTCTGCGAAGTGCATTTCCACGCACTCAGTTCATTTATAGCACCCACGATCCGTTGTGCCTTCGGGGCCTTTACGAGGGGGAAGTGGCGGTACTGAAGCGAGACAGGCTCGGTCATATCTATGCCCTGGAAGACCTACCCCCGGTTTCAAAGCTTCGGGTAGAACAGTTGCTGTCCTCGGAGCACTTTGGGCTACGCAGTACTGCAGATCCGCAAATGGAAGCGGACATCAAAGAATACGAAACACTGCTGGGAACACCGAATCGTACCGAAGAGGATGAGTCGAGACTCAAGGAGCTCGTCCAGGAATTGACCGATGAACGATATCTGGGGACTACCAAGCGCGAACGGCTGGCTCTACAGCTACTTGATTCCTCAGGCACCGAAGAACTACCAGCGCTGCAGAATGTGAGCGCCGAGAAGCTCTCGAAGGCAACTGTTGCTCGACTGAGGTTTGTCATGCAGGAGATGTCGCCCAAGACATCGCCAGATGAGGTAACTCCACTATGATCAAGGTCGATCGGCCCAAGGATAGTGCGCCAAAGGGTTTTGCTGCTGCGGGGGTCAAAGAACGGCGAAGGAATCGAATCGCCAAAATCGCGAACGAGAAGCTGAAGTTTGCAGCATATTCCACCAAGAGCGTCCGGGACAAGTTGGATAAGCTTTTTGGTCGCAAGTGCGCATTTTGCGAGTCAATCCTTGCCGGCACTCAGTCGGGTGACATCGAGCATTTCCGTCCCAAAGGAGCCGTGATTGTGGAGTCGGCTGTCCCAGGGGGCGATCCGATAAAAAAGGACGGCTACTACTGGTTGGCTGCAAAATGGCCCAATTTGCTGATCTCTTGCGCCGATTGTAATCGGCCGAGAACCCAACCTGACTATGACAACCGCAAGCGAGTAATCGGCAAGGCGAACTACTTCCCGCTAGTCGACGAGTCTCAGCGGGCGACGGGACCCCGGGGGTTAAGGAATGAGGAGCCGTTGCTTTTAAATCCTTGCGTCGATGATCCAGCGGAGCACTTGGTGTTCCTTGATGACGGTAGGATAGAACCCGCCATCATCGCCGGTCAGCTCAGCCCGAAAGGGGTCGCGAGCATCCGATATCTTGGCTTGGCCAGGGCTGAACTACTTCAAATGCGCGCTCGTCATCGTCGAGTAGTCATGTCAGCTATTCGTCATACATTCGCCGCCATGAAGGAAGGGCGCGATCCGGGGACTGATCTTGAAGATCTGGTGAAGTTGCTATCGCCTGATGAAGCCTATGTCGCTTACACCCGGGCGCTAGTGAGGGAACATATGAGCCCTTATCTTGAGGAACTACGGTTTGCCATTGAAGGGTAGGTTGGCGAGCTGCTCATACAATTACAAAAGTTGCAAGCGTGATTCGAGCTCGGATAGACACGCCCTCCGTATTACGATCCCAACTGAAAATGTGTTGATGATGTCGGTATCGAGTGCGCTTTCGGAGATCATTGCTACGGCCTCTGAATATGCGTAACTATCGCGGCTTAGTAGAGATCCGTAACTGACTTGAGGACCGCCGATGGCAACACCAATGATTGATTTTCGAGCCATCCGCGCACATCACGGCAGCCAGCACGCCGGTTTCGAGGAGCTCGTCTGCCAATTTGCCGCGCTCGAGTCTCAGGGTGGCGTACCGTTCCACCGCAAGGGGGCGGGTGCCGACGCAGGACTTGAATGTTATCGAGTCGAGCCCAACGGATCTGAAACTGGATGGCAGGCCAAGTATTTCTTCGAGCTCGGTAGCGGCGAAGCGGGGCAGCTCAAAGACTCCTTTGAAAACGCCGTAGCCAAACACCCCGCACTCGCCACCTTCATCGTATGCATACCTTTCGACTTGTCTGATGGCCGCGTTGAAGGCCGTAAGTCTGAGCGCGATCGCTGGGATGACTGGGTGATTGCGCGTCAAGCTTCCATCGCGCCTCGTATAGTTGAAATCCAACTCTGGGGCGGTTTCCAGCTCACAGAACGACTCTCACGGAATGATCCACTGTATGTGGGGCGTCGTACCTATTGGTTTGATCTCCCTCATTTTGGGTGCGAATGGTTTAAAGACCGGTTTGCGATCAGCCGTGCCGCTCTCGGTCGTCGCTACACGCCAGAACTTAATATAGAACTGCCTATTCGTCAGGCGTTAGTCGCATTCGCACGAGATCCCGATTTCGCGTGCAAGATCATTGGTTGGGCTGATGATCTCGACGAGGCGAGACATCGTTCGCTACGCAGCATCGGCACCGCGCTGGGGGGAACATGTGATATAGATTTCACTGCGCTCGGCGACCAAATGGCTGCGATATCTTCAGCAATTCGCGGCGTACCACTTGGCCCAGCGAATCTCATTCCATTCGGGGAATGGAGCGCTTTATTGGCGATTGCAACTGCGGCGCTCAACCGCTGTCGGAGCGGAATCTGGGAGCTACGTCGGCAACCCGGCGCGGGTCAGGACAGTGGTCGCGACGGTCTTCATTTTGCCGAACATTTGCGCGAAGTGATCGATCGCGTTGTCGAGGAAATCAATGCCCCATCGACCAACTTCGCTAATTCACACCGTCTGCTGCTGAGCGGAGAGGCCGGTGTTGGTAAGTCACACTTGCTGGCCGACGTCGCCGAGCATCATGTTGCGCAGGGCTTCCCCGCCGTCCTAACGCTTGGTGGTGCATTCAGTGACGCGGAACCTTGGCGACAGATCGCCGAGCAATTGGGGCTGACAAATGTTCCTCCGGACGCAATTCTCGGTGCACTTGACTCCGCTGCCGAAGCAGCTGGTACCCGTGCGTTAGTGATGGTTGATGCAATAAACGAGCGTAACGGTGTAGCGGTTTGGTCCGAGCGTCTTGCCGCGTTCCTCGCTGTTGCCGACCGTTTTGAACATGTAGCGGTTCTTGTCTCCTGCCGCTCCACCTTCATTCCTTATATTGTGCGCGACCTCGATATGACCGCGTTACCTCGCTTGGAACACCCAGGTTTCGCAGGAAGGGCGGCTGAAGCCGCGCGTCGCTACCTCGACCAGCGTGGCATCGTTCGAATGGCAGCCCCGCATTTCGCGCCAGAGTTTGAGAACCCGCTGTTCCTGCGTACTTGCTGTGACATGCTTGAACGTCGTAATGAAAGCGAACTTCCGCGTGGACTGGCTGGCGTGTCGAAGGTTTTCGATTTTTATTTCAACGCGGTGGTGGAGACGCTCAATTTGCGAATGGGCTTGGCGCCAAGGCTAAAGCGTGTAGAGGCGGTCCTCACGGCGCTCACGGAAGAGATGGTAGTTGCCGGTACCGGCTATCTCTCAATTGACGCCGCGAATTCAATCATCGAATGTCTGCACAACTCAAACGGTCTCGCTGAACAAAGCCTTTTCTTCCAGCTTGAAAGCGAAGGTGTGATCGCAGTTGAGCCAGTCGGTGACGGAGAAGAGATCAACGAGATGGTTCGCTTTACCTTCGAGCGGTTAAGTGACCATCGTATAGCCCAGAGGCTACTCAATACCCATGTAGGCGACGGCGATCCTGAGCCAGCTTTCATCACTGGGGGGGCACTCGCATCTTATGTGGCGGGTCGAGGCTCCTCCAGGTTCGCGGGCATCGCCGAGGCATTGGCTGTACAGCTGCCAGAGCGTTACGGCGTTGAACTCATTGACGTTGTCGACGGCAAGTTTTCCCGCTGGGAACTTGCTCATGCCTTTCAGCTCAGTCTGCTGTGGCGTCGACAGGACGCCTTCACCAAACGGACCCTGGAGCTGGTTGAGGAATGCGCTGACGCAATCGGAGGTGACGCAGTTCTTGAGACGCTGCTTGCGATCGCCACTGAACCTGACAATCTCTTTAATGCCGACCATCTTGACCGTTGGCTGCAACCGTTACCGATGTACGAGCGCGACATTGAATGGTCGACTCGCGCGACGTACATCGCCGTGGATGGCGACGGCGACGGCGCGATAGAAACATTGATCGAGTGGGTGCTAGCCAACGGACTTGAGCCAATCGAGCTGCCGCGCGCTCGACTAGTCGCCATCACGCTCGCATGGCTTACTAGCCTCAGCCATCGTTGGGTCCGTGATATGGCGACCAAAGCGCTTGCGACACTATTAGTAAATCGCCGTGAACTCGCCGCCCAGATGATCGAGAAATTCGCCAATGTTGACGACGCTTATGTTGTCGACCGCGTGCTTGCTGCTGCATATGGTGCAGCAACGCGAAATTCCAGCGATGACGGACTGGCCGAACTCGCGCGAGTTGCCTTTGCGGCTGTGTTTACAAACGACCGGCCACCAACCCACGCGCTCGTTCGCGATCATGCACGCGGGATCGTCGAGCTTGCTGCCAGCCGCGGCGTTTTGCCGGCGGACATATCGCTAGATTGCGCTCGGCCTCCTTATCCAGGAGGGAGGGTGATCGAGACGGTGACCGAAGAAACTCTCGGCACGTATGTTCAGAACTATGGCGGCAGTTTATTGCGTGATGAAATTTGCAGTTCCGCGGTCGAGGATGGTGATTTTGCACGCTACAAAATCGATAATCTTGCCGGCGACTTCCTGTTACTTCCACGCTCGGAGCATGGTCGTTCCATGCTTGAGATCTACGACGCCTGGTACTTGGAAGCGATCAAACCTCATCCGGCGCGTACCAAAGCGTTTGAGCAGGTACTTGAAATTGCAGCTCGCACCAATTCGATGCCTACGGGGCTCTCGCTTTTTCTTCGTCAAGCTCACGACGAAGCCAAAAAACTGATGGAGGCGCGGCGTGCGTCCGAAAAAAAGCGTGACGCGACTATCAGCGAGTTCGAGCGTCTTTTGGACGAGGGAGAGATAGAGGAGTTTCGTATTCGTGCTGCCGGCTTTGTGCGCGGCCGTATGTGGGACGAGCGGGCCGTAGCCGGGCATCCAACATATGCTGGTGATAGGTCGCGCCATTGGGTCGCTTGGCGCGCACATGAGCTTGGATGGACTCCAGAACGCTTTGCCGAATTCGACCGTGAGATGGCGGGCCATGATCGTAATGAGCACCGAGTCGAGCGCATCGGTAAAAAATATCAATGGATCGCCTATCATGAAATGACCGGACGTCTTTCTGACACCTCGCTCGTAGGCGGTAACTATCAGGACGATCCCGAGCTCTTTCGCGGTCCTTGGCAAGTCGGGTCACGAGAGATGGATCCGACTATCCTTGTGACTCGTACGAAACAACGCGACTCGGATCGTCAAGGTCCGACCTGGTGGTCCCCTCACTTTTCTCGTTGGCGCGACGATCCGCCCGAATCGCGAGTCGCGTGGATGGAGGATCAATCGCGAGACGTGCCTGATCCAGTACAGCAGATTGATGTAATCGACCCTGCTGGCCGACGCTGGCTCGTACTCGACACAAATGTTGGCCGTAATCATCTAGCTATGGTAGATGGCGAACGCGTGATTCATCGGATGACCTGGCACAAAGTTAAATCGATATTGGTAGCACGCGATGATGTTGAGCGTTTAACGGAGTTTCTAACCCAATCAGCAGATAATCGGGATCATTTTCCGGCATTCGATATGCCTCGGAATGGCTACCTTGGCGAGTACCCTTGGCATCCGGCATTCGACACCATCGATGGAAGTTTCGAGATGGGTTCGGACGAAGCAATTTACACGCAAGCGACGGTAGCTGACTGGCGTGTCGAGCGCTCAGGCCATGACTATTCGATTGAGGAAAGCTTCAATCTTACGGTTCCCGCTCCAGCGCTTATGCGTGGCCTTCATTTACGTCTGGCGGAAGGACGCTCCCTTGCATACGCAACAGCAGATAGCAGAATTCTTTTTAAAGATCCGTCCGTTGACGAGCCCGGGTTCAGTGCGGCTGTTGTAGATCGCGATGTGATGCGGGCGTTTTTGGACGCAGAAGGGTTAGAAATCGTGTGGGTTGTTACTGGTGAAAAAAGTGCCCATGGCGGATCGCGTCATGGCAGGGGGTGGGGTGGAATGCTTAATTATAGGGGGGTCTACCGGTTTAATGGCGATTCTATCCAAGGCCGACTCGAGTTCGAGAAACAGGCTCCCCGGCCTGAGCAGCTAGCGGAGCTTCTGGCCCATCCGTGAAAATGTGCTATCGGCTTCCGAATTAGGTGCGACATCACCGAGGTGACAAGCATTAATAACGGGCTTCGCTTTTAGTCTTCCCATCAACCACAAAGTTGATTCAACCGCATTCGTTTGCACGACCTCACCGCCACGTAAAAGGAATGACAATGAGTGATCAAAGTGAGTATCGGGCATTTCGTACCCATGCCTTAGAGCAAGGGCGAGACGCGGTCAAACGACTGGCCATTTCCGATTACGATGAAAGTGCCGACGTTCACTCCAGATTTACTCAGCGGATTGCCTTAAGAGCTGCGCGGCGTTGGGTTCAGAACAATGTCAGCGAGCTGCTTGCCGAAGACCCTGACCAGGCACTTCATATCCGCCGAATGCTTGGCATACCCGCTTCGCAGTCACTGATTAAACCAGAGGCGTGGCCCTGGTATGGCAAGTTGGGGATATTCTTCGTCCCGCATTGGCTGACATGGCAATACACGCGTAGGCAGTTAGCAAAAACACGCACCTACGAAGGACGCGCCTTTCTTTACGAGACCTTTTACGACCGAGTCGTGACGTGTCGCTTGAACCGCTACACCCCGGCCGTTGATCAGGCCATACAAGGCATGCCGCTGCTCTCCTATGAACGCGCAAGACAGCTCGACAGACTGGATGCTGGCTGGTTCATGGCCGTGCGTAAGGTCGGCGTGGAGAGCTTTGCGACGATCGAACATTATGCTCGCTATGGCAGCTTCAGATTGAAGGGCCCACTCGCCAATCTGCTGGCGCTGACCAATGTGGTGCAGACAGAATCGGAGCTGGCCTGGCTAGACTATCAAATGAAAGAGCGCTATCACGCGCCCGAGATCACCCCTGAAGCCCTTCGCACCTTCAAACAGGCCATTGATCTATTGCTGGCCAATGGTGTTAAGCGCAAGCAGGTAGCGGGTATCTTTCGTCATGACCTGGATGCTATAGACCCAGATCGGCTGCAGGTAAACTTGCAACTGATTGTTGCTTCTGGCACAGCAGGCGCAGATGCCGTCTACGAGGTCATTGGAGAGTCGCTTTGGCGAGCTTCCAGCGCAAATTGGGCCTTTGTATTGGATGTGGTTAAGGCCCATTCAGCTGATCAGATTCAACACTGCAAGCGTATGCTGGACCATTACTGCGAGCCTTCTTCATTGTTGGTCGAGCACTTGATTGCTCTGGGCGCGAGCGTCGAAGACCTAGCGCATTGCCAGACGCTCATATTGGAGCTCAACAAAAAAGAGGGAGAGGGCGAACCGCTCGCCGAGATCGCGCTGTTGGCCGGTGCTCCATATTGCTTGAGCTTCGAGCAGATAGGGCAGTGTCGCACTTACCTGGCGCGCCCCGGAGCATTGCAGGAATACTTGGCAGTGCTTGAGCGACATGGGTATGGCTACCCTGAGGCAGTTCTGGGTTTTCAGCGTGCGTATACCGTCATCGGTGTCCAGAGCCTTGAGACTTGGCTTGTAATCAAAGGGCACCGTAAACCGCGTAAAGAGCGCGAGTTGGTTGACTGGATCATTCGCTGTGCTGGCACTCTGGCCGCCCAACCGTATCACTATCTGCTCACCGCCGTGCCCATGCCAGAGTTCAGTCATCTGTGCCAAGCGGAGCGCGTGGTACGGTTTGGACTAGGCACTTTGCAGTACTTAGTCGAGAACAAGGGATTGAACTCATTCAAAGCGATCATGGATTGGTACTACAAGGCACGTGGCGTACATACGCTTTGTTGCTGGGACCTGAATTCAACATCTTGTGTACTGCTGGACGATGCCTTCCGTCGTAACCACTTTGCTGCTTTCACTGAGAACCTGAGCTGTGTCATTAGAGCCATTGATGATCGGGTGGTAACGGACATCGGTTATCGCCACCAGCAACCGGACGACGCGGCACGCGAGCGCTACGACGAACGAAGGGAAGTTCTAGCTCAGGCCGAGAGCCTAAAACTTTTGTCTCGTTTACCAGCCATCCTGAACCAAACGGGCGGCGTCCTGCTGCCGAGCATGATTCGCCATGCGTGGTCGTCAGATGAGCAGCTACAAGAACAGATGGACGCATTGGTGCCGTTGGTAGAGAACCTGCTAATGGGGCGCGGACCATCAGGCGCTGAGCTGCAGCCTCAGGAGGTTGAGGCTATATCCATGATCTACAAGGCTGATAGCCACAGCGTCAGGTCACAGTGGAAGAATGTCCTGGGTTTAGAATCGCAAATGGCTGGATTGACATTGTGGGATGGTTACCCGATGCGCTGGGCGCGCTCGATTCGTCGCATGGAAAAGCGCCTTGAGCGCAGTAGTCTGCAAGCGCTGGTTCAGGCAAAGACGATCAGCGCGAAGATCTGTTCAAAAAGGGACTTCACCGACGCGTGTCAGGCCATCCGTTCCAAGCGGCTATACGACAAGTCGCGTGATCCTCAGTCTGTAGCGGCCCATCTAGGTGTACTGTTCGCGGCGAGTCGTGAGGACTCATTGATCGGATCGTGGCTCGAAACCGACCTCGGACAGATAGCTGCCTTGGAGGATTTCAGTGTTGATATCTCGGAGGGGTTGGAGCAGCTCGACACGCTTTTCACCAGCACTTTACCGGACGCTCTTGAGGCGCATATGCCGGCGTTTGTAATGAACTTCAACGATGAGCAGGCTGATAGCCTGGCCAAGCGAATGGTGGGTGAGGCTCATCTGGCTGGAGCGCAAACTGGCCGTGGAAGATTGCAGGCCGCAGTCAGACACACCCAAACAATTGTGCTCGCGACATGTGCATGCTGGTTGAAGCGCGAGCAGGGCAAGTTCACCGCTATGCCTGCTAACGACGAAGTCACTGAATTGCAGGCGTTCGTGTCAAAATATCCGGCAGCGTTTTTCGCTAGGCAAGCCGCGAACCTGTGCACGCGCGATGACACGGACATGTGGAAGGAGGAGCGGCACGCGCATATGGTGGTATTTGACCCTGTGCAACGTCGGCTTGCGGGGATGGCCATGATCTATTTCGAATCAATCCCGGCGCTCCATCCAACCAAGCGTTGCCTGATCGTTCGCGCGATCAACCCGATGGATGAGATGTTGGCTACTCATACGGTACATAGCATCGTCAACGCGTTTTTCGATGTCGCCGTCAGCATCGCTCAAGAAAATGAGCTGGCGGCGGTGCTTTTCCCGAATCCTGGCGGCATGCATCTCCTTTCCAATCAGAGCACTGTTGAGAAGTACTTCAAAAAACGCCTCATTGAACGCGCCGAGCCTTACCGGCAGATTGAGCCAGGCGCAAGCGCTGCGAACTGGCGTACCAGACCTAGGCGCCTGAATACACGATTTTATGCTTATGCGGAGGGGCAGCAGCAGGTTTCGGAGCTATACGCCGTTTGGGCGAATAACCAAATTACTCTGACGGCTCAGAAACGCAGATCGGTTGAGTACATAGATCTCTGATTGAGGGCTGACGCGTTTTCGCAAATGGCGCATTGCTGTCACGATGAGGTCGCTAGGCAGTAGGCATCCGATTGCTACTCCTCACCGGAGTGAGAACGGATGAGCTACGTCTGCATCGAAGGATCAGGTCCCGAGATCCAGATTAGAAAGTAGTGCTGCCGCTATCCCCAGGCACGGCATTTCGACAATTCCGCTATGATGGCACTTTGTCCGGCATCAGGACTTGACTGCAAGGATCGAACGTCAGATGAGCGTCCCCAAATACGACCTTCACCTCCTGTGTTGGCATAGCTTTCAGCAGTTATGCATGGCCGTAGCCTCTACGGTATTGGGTCAGACGGTCGAGACGTTCCTTGAGGGAAATGATGGAGGTCGCGACGGTGGTTTGAATCGCCCCTGGTATCGTAGACATCTCCCCCGTCCCAGTGGACTGCCCCCGTCATCGTAGACATCTCCAGCCTATGCTTGGACTGCCCCCGTCAT
>NZ_LXJP01000028.1:0-91111 GCF_001728855.1 Pseudomonas sp. AP19
ACTCGGCGCGCAGTTAGCCACCGCCACCAGGTCGCCGTCTGCGTCGTACAGACCGATTTCGCGAATCCAGTGCCCACCCTCGTCGGCCGGGATAATCTGCTCGGCAATAATCACCGCCGGGTTCACCGGATCGACCCACACCTGATTCAAGGGACGGCGGCGCCATTCGTTGATCAGGCGAGTCTGTGCTGCACTGGGGATGGGGTCAGTGTTGTTAGCATCACCCACGCCCATGTCAGTGAACTTCCAGGGAATGCCGAGCGCGTCAGCGTTCGCCTGCTTAGCCATTCCCACGTTTGTGAGGATCGCGAAAAACTGCGAATTCGCATCAATCATAATAAACGTCCAGGGTGTCAATAGAGTGTTCGCGTCCGACCACGCCAAAAGCCCCGGTGACCTCAATGTCACGCATGACCGGCGGGTAAACGTCGATTTCGTCGCCTTCGTACAGGGCAACACTGATGTTCAAAAGACCTTGAGTTTCGAGACTGATCGCCAGCCCGGTCAGGTGCCGGCTGACGGGCTTGGCGTCATCAATCAGCCGCTCCAGTTCCTGATACATCTCCTCAGTGATACCGGTGTCGAGAACGCCAACTTTCAACGCGAAGGTGCCAGGGATGCCTTCCGGCACCATCTTGAACCACTCGATAATCTCGATCAGGTAGCCCAAGGGCTCGACCACACGACGCAATGCGCCGATGGTCCCTTTGTGGGCATGAATGTAGTAAGACGCCTTGATGGCCGCGCGCTTGGTCGCTTCAGTCCATCGGTAATCCCAGCGATCCACCGACCAGGCCCACGCCAGATGCGGCAGCAAATGAACCGGGCAGGTATCGGCGTTGTAGAGGTTGCGCAGCGGGGCAATCGTTTTCTCAAAAAAAGTAGCCTCCATGGCCCGTTCCAGTTGCGTGCTGTTGATCGGCAGTAGGCTTTTCATATCAGCCCGCCAGCGTCACGGTGTAACCCGTACAGAACGCCGCCTGCGCCTTGGTCGGGGCCAGGTCCAACCATCCAACCAGTTCGACCCGGGAGACGCCGGCAATGTGTAGCTGTGCATCCACGCCGGATCGTGCTACCTCGACGCCAAGCCGCTTGCGCGGATTGATCCAGGCAGCCAGTCGGGCTTTCGCCTCGACCAAACTGGCATCGGCTTCAGGCCCAGCGCTAGCCATGTGCAGAATCGCGTTAATTTGATAGCGGATCACCTGGGCGCTCTGCACCGTCACTCGATCTCCCACCGGCCGCACGTTTTCATCATTTAGCGCGGCGGTCACCGTAGCCAGCAGTGCGGGGGAAGCCACGCCTTCCCCTTCCAGACCCAACACCGTTACCGTCACGTAACAAGGCGCGGGGCTTTCTGCCGTTGCATCCGCCACCAGACCGGACGCGTTTCGCGCATGCAGGATGTAGCTGTTACGCGGGCCGGCCGTGGTCAGCCCCTCGTAGGCCAACTGAATACGCTCCCGAAACGGGTCGTCGTCCTCCTTGACCTCCGGTACCGGCGGCACCGCCAGCAGATCCTCGGCCTGAATAACCAGGCGCTTCAAATTGACGTTGGCTCCCAAGTGATCGAGGTCGCCACGTATGGCGTGTGCCAGCAGTACTGCCTTGCCGGCGTCATTGACCCGGGCGCGGTTGCCGACCTTGATGTAAGCGCCGACCTCCAACACCTTAACCACTGGGTCGCTTTCAAGCGCGGCGGTCCAGTTGCCACCCATATACCCGCGAAAAACGCTGAGCCCGTCCTGGTAAACCTCTTCGAAGTCCAGCGGCTCCAACACGGTCGGCGCCGGCAACGACGACAGATCCACAATACTCATACGGCCACCTCCAACGTGACGGCGTCGCCCAGGTACTGCCCGACGATCTTCAGATTGATTTGCCCGCCGATAACGGAAACGACGCGTACCTGATCCAGTTTCAAACGCGGCTCCCAACGCCCCAGGGCCCGGGCAACTTCCGCCTGTACAGCGCTTTTCCAGCCCTCGTTAACGGGCAAATCCACAAACCGCCGCAGCTTACTGCCGTAATCCGGCCGATGCCGGCGGCTGCCCAACGGCGTGCCCAAGATGTCTGGAACTGATTGGCGCAAGTGCGCGATGCCGGAAATGGGCTGGCCGGTATGGCGGTCCATTCCGATCATTGTGATTACTCCTTCAATTGCTCCAGATCCGGGTGCGCTTTCAAGAACGCATATTGATCATCGCCACATGCGGTGACGCGACCGGCAATAACAGGAAGCGTCTCGCCGCTGGGCAGGATCAGTGTTCGCGAGGTGAAAACCTTGTCGCGAAAGACACGCGCGGGGCCGATGGACTCCAACGCGTCAGCAGTCGCGGGAAAACCAAGCGGCGCGGGCTTCAAACCCACAACCGCAATCGCTTCGACGGACCCGGCCGAATCGCCATCGGTTCTAGACTTACTCATAAGGCAAACTCCAGGTGTAAAAAAACCCGCACTAGGCGGGCCGTTGGGGGGTTGAAATTAATGCGTGTGGTGATTGCTGTTACCACCGGCGTCAATGATCGCGCCGGCACTGGTGATGCCCTTTGTAACGTGCAATGCACCGTCGATCAGCACCGCCGCTTTCAGATTGATGTTGCCGGTGGTCACGTTCACGGCGCTGTCCGTGATAACCGCCTCTGTACTGGCGACTTTGATGGTCACCGTTCCGCTCGGCAGGGTGATGCTGTAGCTCTTGGCCTGCCAGTCGTAGATCAGCGAGCCACCATCGTCAAAGCGCCAGACTTCCACATGGTCACGGTTATCCGGTGGTGGGCCGGCATTGCCATACAAGCCCGGGATGAAGGTCCCTTGCGCCACGTCACCGCTGGCACTGACTAAAGCCCCCTGCTCACCCATGGAGGGCGCCCGCCAGTGCCTGGCCTTGCCGGCGGCAATACTGTGCCAGCGCACCCAGGCGCTGACCCATTCGCCATCGGACACCCGGCACACCGGCGGCGAGGCGGCCAGGTCGAGCGCCACCACATAACAATCCTTCACCACCCCGGCGAGCATGCGGTCGTGCTGGGCAGTGGCATAGCCGCTCACAAGTCCTCCGCAGGAACAAAGTCCTCTTTAACGTCGTTATTGAAGCCAAACAACAGCATCCCCGGCGGTTGGTCAGGCCAGGGCCATTCCTCGGGACCGACATACACTTGCTGCGTCCACTCCACCAGCCACACCGTGTAGCCATCCAATGCCGGCTGGGTCCAATCCTGCAACGCCTGAACGAACTCTGCTGGCTCGACCGCCAGCCCCCAGGTCTGTGCCCGCAGTTGAACGGCGAGCTGAGTAGCCAACTGCACCGCCTGTTGCTGATGCCGGGGATGAATCGGGTCAACAATGATGCGTGCCTCGAACTTGCACACCAACACGGTTTCACCCGTGCCGATGTCGGTACCCGGTTCAATCTCAGCCAGCTCCAGAAACACAGCCGGCAACGCGATACGATCTTCGATGTTCGGCCAGGCAGTTACGGCCTGAACTCCAGGCAGGTGACTCGACAGGTGTTGCTCTATCGCCTGATATAGCTGATCCAGACTAAAAGGTTCGTCAGCCATTACCCGATCCTCTTGAGGTATTTCTGCAGCTCAAAGTTGAGTTCCTGTTTCAGAATCTCCAGTAAGCGTTCATCGGCCTTTTGTACCCAGCTTTCAAAGTGGGGACGGGCTTGCTCCAGAGAGACCTTCGCCTTTGCCAGCGGAAAGCGACTGCCGTTTTCCGCCACCCATCCCGAAC
This sequence comes from Pseudomonas sp. AP19, assembly GCF_001728855.1. Classification (NCBI taxonomy): domain Bacteria; kingdom Pseudomonadati; phylum Pseudomonadota; class Gammaproteobacteria; order Pseudomonadales; family Pseudomonadaceae; genus Pseudomonas; species Pseudomonas sp. AP19. The sequence goes on from NZ_LXJP01000028.1 coordinate 3,742, forward strand.
TCGGCCCGCGCCCCGGCGACACCGTGCTGTCAGGGTAATCGTCAGCGTTGAAGTGTTTGCTCGCGGTACGGATCCAGATGTCCGGCTTGTTGCCGTAAACCTTCTTGAGAAACGCACCTTGATACCGCCGCCCCGCCACCGACACACCGCTGCCTGTCTGCCGTGCGCGGCCGATCCGGCTGGACTCGATAGCGTTCAAACCAAACCACAGCTTGCCGCTCGAAGCCCCGCCGGACACCGGGTAACTGCGCAACCGTTGACGCACCGCCGCGACAGCAATGCGCTCTTGCCGACTAACCGCACGGGCGATGTGCGTACGCAGCCACCCCAGCGTCTTGTTGATGGCTCGACGGTGAGCAGTCGCAGCAGCCTTGGGCACCAGCTTGGCAAAGTCCTGAAACGCCTGCAGGTCCGCGGCTGACGACTGGATGGAGATCATGCCGCCGCCAGCCGAGGGCTTGTAGTAACTACCGATGCTCATGGGCGTAACCTCAGGATCAAGGCGACCAGACCGTCGCCACTCGGCTCCAGCTGCAGCAGGTCGTAATCGCCGCCGCCATCCAAAGCAGGCAAGTCGATGCTGACCAATAGCCCTCGTTTCAAGCCTTCCGAATCGCTGACGCGGATCTCAAACCGAGGCTCGCGCAAGCCGGTGTTGAGCTTGCCGAGCTTGGGCTGCAACCAGGGCGCCGCGAACATGCCGAGTACTGGTTCTTCGCGTCCCTCGATCCGTGCGGTATCGCCCAGTGTTTCGAACACCACCGCGTCGATGTCGTCGATCAGTTCGCGGAAGGCCACGGTCACATCTCCAGCAGGATCTGCGCCCGAGGCCGCGTGCACAGGTGCAGCGGGTTGGACTGGGCTTCACCGGCGACACCCTTGTTGAACGGCAGCGGCTCGATCTTGCTGTAGTACGGGATGCCCTGGGTGTTGACCGTTTCCATGTAGTCGGCCGGTGCAAAGCACGATATGTACAGGTCAGGAACGCCCTCGGGAACCAGCAGCGCCTTGTCGTCATGGACGAACGAAACGCCGGCAACCTTGCCGCGATAGCGCTCCCAGACAATGCCACCGAACTCGAAACTTTCACGAGCATCACCGCGCAGAGACGCGGCCTGCATGGTGTTGCGGTAGGTCTCCTTGACCGACTCATGGACGATCAGTTCGTTCCAGAAGTTTTTGCCGCAGAAGGCGCGGGAGCCGGTAGTAGTTACGTTGCCCAGCGCATCCTCCTGCATATCCAAGGCCACGCCACACTTAACACGGACTTCCGTACTCGGGTTACTCAGCTCCATGGGTAACCTCTGTCGCTTAACACCGAAACGATCATAAATGTCCAACAGAACCGTTTTGCCGTCCGCGTCCAGCACCACGCCGTTCATCGCACCCATGCGTTGAAATTCATGGGTGGCATCCAACTGACGGCGTGCCTTACCCAGGTGCTTGTTGACCACGTCCTGCACAGCCTGCAATTCGGTGAGCGTGCCGAAGGCGCGGATGCCCTGGATCTCATCCGCCCTGATGGTGAAGCGTTCGGGCAGGTGCACGGTATTGAACGGAATTAACGTACGCTTAGTAGCGCCAACCACCAGGCCCGAGGTACCGCGCTCGCCCGCTGGCACCAGCGCCAGGGTGTCGCCGTCCTTCTCGATCTGCACGGTCAGCGTGCTGATGCCCTCTTCGCGGAACAGGCCCAGGCTGCTGATGCGGCCTGGCAGGTATTCCTGGTCATTGATTGCAGCGGTCAGCGAGGAGACGCTAAATGCATCGTCTTCAAAAATTGCGATATCGGCCATGGGTACTCTCCAGAAACGAAAAATCCCGCACGCGGCGGGATGGATAAAAGAGGGTGAAAGTCTTAGCGGACGATCACGAAATGGGTAGCCAGGGCCTTTTCAGCGGCAGGATCAAGGCCCGTCAAATGCGCTTCACTGACCTCGGCCTGGCGCACTACGGCGCGACCGCGACGGACCACATCAGACTGCCCCAGTGGGCCGTAAAGAATTGCGATCGCGTTCTCAGAGCCGTCTTCAGCTGTCGGCTGATAGGGTGCGAACTCGCCCGTAGCGGTCACCAATCCGAGGATCTGGCCCGGTTCCAATGCCGGGCCGGCAGCAACGTTGATCGCTTCGCGGGAAATTGTGCCAGGGCCCTCGGACAGCAAAAACTCGCCCGCGTGCATCGATTCAGTTTTCATGCTTTTGCTCCTTTCGAGGTTCCGTTCTGTGCCGCCTGACGGGTGGCCCAGATTGAGTGGGTGTCGACCTGTTTGGCCTTGACCGTTTGGGCCGGGTCATCATCCAGCGGCAGGCTGTTGTTAATTTCAAAACCGCCGCCGCTGCTCACCAGCTTGTCGAACAACCGCGCGCGAACTGCCGCTTCGTCGAGGCCAGCGCTGATGAATTCGCCGGTCAGCTCTGGCAATCGTGCTGCTACGCACAGGCCGTGCAGGGCTTTGGCATTGGTCAGCGCGGCTTGGATCACGGCTTCGCTTTCCAACTTCGTCGCAGCGAGTATCGGATCCACCAGGTTGCTGATGCCCGCCGCCGCACACCCCTTGGTGACCATCAGCGCTAGCCCGGCCGCGTCCAGTACAGGTGCTGGTGGATCGACAGGCTCAGGCAGCTCCACTTCCGGCTCTTCATCAAGCTGGGCGAGCAGTTCGGCCGGGGCATTCTGGAAACGCTGCAGCACACTCCCCTGGCCGAGACAGGCGCTGACCTTGAGGCCGTCGCCGACTTCATCGGCCAAGCCCAGCGCCACCGCCTCGTTGGCCGTGAGCCAGGTTTCAGCATTGACCATGCGCCGCAGCTCGGCTTCGTCGATGTCCGGCGCCTTGGCCTTGTAGGCCGCGATGATCGCCTCCAGGGTCTGGTCCAGCACATCCGCAACACGGCGGAAGTCTTCGGCATCACCACCTGTAAAGGTGTAGGGGTTGTGGATCATCAGCATGGCATTGGCTGCGATCACCACTCGGTGAGCGCCGCACACTGCGACACTGGCAGCGCTCGCCGCCAGGGCATCAATGCGACCCGTGCAGCGCTCGCCGAGGCGCGAGAGCGCGTTGTGGATCGCCAGGCCGTCGAACAAGTCCCCGCCGATGCTGTTAAAGGCAACAATCACCGGTGACGCGCCGTCATCCATGGCGCGCAGGTCCTGAACGAACTGATTAGCGGTGACGCCCCAGGCGCCGATCTCGCCGTACACAAAGATTTCGATGCTGCGTTGCTCGGCTTCGCCGCTGGCCTGGAGGGTGTACCAGCTTTTGTCGGCGACCTTGACCTGCTTGCCCGCCTTGTCATAAATACGAGGTTTCGTTTTTTTGCTCATGGTTGTTCCTTGTCATCGAACTGCTCAATGGCTTCAAGAGTGCTGTAATTGAGACGGAGGTCTGTAGCCCTGGCGAGGTCGGCGGCGTTTTCCGTGTCGACCGTTTCCGCGTCGTAGCCCGTGCGCAACACCATCTCGCTGCGAGAGGCAAAGCCCGCTTTCACTTCCATCTGCCGCGCCTGCACGTCCTGCACCGGCTGGATATAGGCCCAGCCTTGCGGCACCCAACGCGTTCGCAGGTATTCACGCCGACGTTGCGCGTAGTCCTCCAGCACCAGGGCGCCGGACAGCACGGCCATGTCCAGCCAGGCAGCACGCACAGGGCGGCACAGCTGATGCACATAAACGCCGAATTGCAGTTGCTCCAGGCGGCGTCGGAACTCGTTAAGCACCACCCGCAGCGCCCGGTCGTTGACCTCACGCATGTCGCCGGTGAGGATCTCGTACGGCGTGCCCGAACCCGCCGCCGCAGCCATCAGCTGCTGCCGCATGAAGTCCGGGTAGTTGTTGCCGGCGTCCGGGGGTTTGGAGAACTCCACCTCTTCACCTGGCCCAAGCTCCTGCATGGTGCCGGGTTCCAGCGCGACCATCGGTGTGAAGCCGTCGCGGTCGGTGGTCAGCAATTGCCCCGTGACAGGATCGCGTGGCTGCTGCCCACTGTCCGGTGCCGGCCGCTTGATGAAGCCTGCGAACAGATTCGCCACCTCCTGGCGAAACAGCACCGCGTCGTCGTAATTGTCGAGGCTACGCAGCCGCTTCAACACGGGGGCCAAACGCGGCACGCCGCGCAACTGTCCGGGTTCCATTGGTTCGAAGATGTGCAGCACCTGCGTGGCCGGTACACGCACCAACTGGTTGTAACCGGCGTTTAGCGACGATGAGTCGCGTGGGTGCGAGAGATACATCCAGTACGCCACACGCTTACCTGCCGGGTTGAACTCGATTCCGGCGCGGATCACGTTGCCGTTTTTGGCCGTCTCGAACTTGTCGTGGGGAACAAATTCAGGAGCCAGCGCCTGCAGCTGCAGTGGCACCGCCAAGCCCTCACTAAGGCTACGTGGTCGCAACCGCACAAAGCATTCACCGGCGGTTTCAACGGTGCGTGCCACCAGTGCCTGCATGCCGTAGAAGTCGGTCAGCTCATCGGCATCCGCTTCGTCCACCCAGTCATCCCACAGCTGCTGCTGGAGTTTGCGCAGCTCTGCGTCATCCGTGGTCGGCCTGGGCGTGATGCCGGTACCGATCAGGTTGCTGACGCGCTTGTCAATTACGTTGAACGCATACGGATCATTGCGCACCGCCGCCCGCGAACGTGCCCGCAGGTTGCGCAGGGCCGGGGTATTGATGCTGTTGATGCCGTTGTCGGTGGCCTCCCAACTGGCCGAACGTCGGCCCTCACCGGCGCCTTCATAACTGGCCTTGATGTTCGACGGCAGCAAGAATCCGTTACGGGTCAGCGTCGGATAATGTCGGGCCATTAGATTCCCTTGCCTCCGTGGGTAAGCCGGATCACGCGAGAGCGCGGCCCGGCGGCTTGGCTCAGCGACGTGCGGATCTCGTCGCGGGCCTTGAGCAGTTCGTCGATGGAGCGGTACTCCACCGTACGGTCGGTGTAGCGCACGGTCTTTTCACCGCGTGCAATGGCGCGCTCGATGGCGTCGAGGTGCTTCGGGGTAAACGACATATCAGCGTCTCTTCAGGTAGCCGCTGGTGGAGCTGCGGCGTTGTGGGGGGGCGACTGGTCGCGGTTGGGAGACCGGTGCCACGAGTTGCTGCACCGAATCCGGTGTCGCGGGAGCCTGTACGGCAACCGTGACTCGCTCAGCAGCAACCACCTTTTCATCGAATAAACCGGCCTGGGCCAGCGAATTACGCACCCGGTCCCAGTCGTGTTCCTGATACCGGTTGATGCCGAGGTAATGCGCCATTGCCAGGCAATACACCATCAAGTCGAGCGCTTCGTTGCGCTCGGCCTTGCCCTTGATCCATTCGATCCGCTTGTGGCCCCGCACGTACTTGGCGACCTTGCGTTCGGCCACGCACTGGGCGAAAAACTCGTCCGGCAGGTCGTTGGCAAAGTGCAGCGCACCCGGGCCGGACTCGAACGGGTAGCGGTTGTAGATCCAGTCCTTCGCGGTGTCGGTGCCGACAAACCACAACTCGGCGCCGCCGCGTTCGGTCTGGCCCTTCCAGGTCACGTCGACCATGGACGGCCGTTGAGCGATTACCGGCTTACCGGGCTTGCTCGCCCCCTTGATGGCGAAGATGTTGCGCCAGCGCCGAACGCGGCAGAACTGGTACACCTCGTCGGTGTGGTGACCACCGGAGTCGACAGCGACCGCAAGAATGCCCAGGCCAACACCGCAGGGATGCCGGTACCGCTCTTTCAAAAGCTCATCCAGCACCGCCCAGGTGCGTTCGTCTGACGGGTCACCGGCGATCACCCGGTGATCAATGACCCAGCGCTCCATCCCGACGCCCCAGCCCATCGCCATAAACTCCAGGCGGTCGGCCTGTACGTCGACGGCGCCGGTAATCATCATCACGGCGGCGGGCATCGCACCGAGGGAGTACCCTTCTCGGCGCGCCCGCTCGATCAGCACCGATGCCTTGGTCTGCGCTTGCGCGCTGTCCCACACCTTAGCCAGACGGGTGTTGTAGAACACCTGCATGGGCTCCAGGTCGCCCTTGGCCTGGGCCTTTTTCGCCTTCTCGAATTGCTTAGCCAGCGACTTCCAGCCCGTCCAACCCAATGGTGAATACAGCGCGTTGAGGTGGAAGCCGACCGTTTCGCCATCGCCCTTCGCATGGGCGCGCCACTCACCACGGGCGAGCATGTCGCCCTTGTGGTGCTCTTCGATCAACACATCACAGTCAGGCCCGGCGCACTCGTAGTGCACCACGCTGAAGTCCTGGGAGTAATGCAGCCGCTCCCACTCCAGGGTCTGCATGTGCCCGCAGGTCGGGCACGGCACGTAGTAATAACGCTGGTCGCTGCCCTCGAACAGATCATCAATGCGCGAGGCGTCTTTGATCGTAGGCGAGCTGGAAAAGTAGAACTTGGCATTGCGCCCGAACGTGCTGCCACGCGTTTCCGCCAGCTCGATGGGATCGCCCTCTTCGCCGATATCTACCTCCCAACGGTCGATCTCGTCGCCATAAACATATCGCGCAGACAGTTCTGAAAGGTTGGCAGCGGAGCCTGCGGTGGTGACGTAGAGCGACCCACCCTCAAACTCCTTAGTGTCCATGGTGTTGCGTGAGTCACGCGACCGGCTGGAGGCAACACGCTCGCGCAGCACGGGCGTGGCCTTGATAGTTTTGCTGATCCGAGACGACACCCGTTTCGCCAGGCCCAGGCTGGGAAGCAGCGCGAGAATGTTGGACGGAGCCATATGGATTAAGCCGCCGATCCAATTCAACCCGATCTGCGTTTTCATTAACTGGGAGGCGACCATCGTTATCACGCGCTTGCAGGGATGAGCCGGCGATAGGCAACGCATGGGCTCCCGAGCATAAGGGGTACGCGAGGTTCGGTATTGGCCTGGCTCAGCGGCACCCGAGTCGCGCGGGATCCGCATGTATTCGTCAGCCCACTGGTCTATCCAAACGTCCGGATCAGGCTGGAGTCCACGGAAATACGCCTCACGGTACACCTCTGCACCATCAGGAAATTCCGTGTGCATGGGGGTCAACTCATGGTCAGTGCATGTTCAAGGTCAGAGGTAGACATACGTTCAGCGTCCTCCAGCGAACGCCGGATGGCAGCTGTTAAATGCCTTTCGATTATCCAAGGGTCGGTCATTGCAGCCAGCTCTGGCGCAAGCTGTGGGGGCATGCCAAGCAGTTGATCGCGCAGCAGACGGCCCGCATTGTAGGCACCGGTTTCCACTGCTTCGCGATCCACCAGGGTGCCTTGTTGCTTGCGATAGTTGTCTTGCTCCTGCAGAGCAAGGTAGTGCTCTCGCAGAGCGCGGGACTTCTGAAAGTCTACCGCCTGCCCAACTAGCGGCACCGCAGGTTCTTCGGTGGCTATTTTCGCCTCTCGCTCAAGACGAAGCCGGTTATGACGGTCGGCGACAGCGGCTTTACTGGGATCCGCAGACTCCGCCAGCAACGCCTCGGTAGCTTCCAGCTCTACCTTGCCGTCATCGGTCAGCACCAGGCGATCCTGATTCGCCAGCTTGGAAACATAAGATTTGGCCCAGCCACGTCGTGCCGCAAACTCCGTTTTGCTAATTACGGTCATGATGGAATCTCCTGTTCACCCAATGAATCCGGGTAGTTCACCTGTTCACCTCAGTTCACTAAGCTGGTGAACTGTCCGCTAACACTTTCCCGCGGGTTTCATGCCCCGTACCCCTCAAATGCCGGCAGGGTCCCCGGCAACTTTCGGCGCACCATTTTGATGCGCCGCCGAGGGCGGTCAGGTTGAACGCCGCCACCCTGGCCCCCGGCATCAACCCACCCTCCAGACCCGGGAGAGATTGCCCGAACTCTGACAAACTGACCCGACGAATACCGCCAGCAACACCACCAGCGGCCACGAATTCCGAGGCATGATCAACTGTCCTTTGCCGATGTAAACGACTACCGCGCCGGACGCCACCATCACCAACCATGCAAGACAACTCATGTCACGCCGGAAGCGAGCGCCATGGCGGCGGAAGGTAAACAGACGAACGAAGAGCGCCACGCACAACCAGAATGTGGCCTGAGTTAGCACTTCCGCAATCACGTGACTATCCATCCTGCCTCCCATGCGGTTCGGCATCGATACCGCGTCGCTTGATGATGGCGAGTGCGACCGTGACCACCAGTACCGACGCACCGAATGCAGCTGGCCCGGAATGCTTGAACGGCCGAATGCCCCACAACTCCAACTCGCCAAGGCTTGGGGCAAACAGATATCCCATGACGAAGGACACCAGAAGGAACACCACCCGCTTCCAGACCGGCAATTCTTCGGTGGTGGTAAAGAACACCAGGGCACCGGCAAGAGCGCCGATCACAGCAAGCGCATCAATTCCGGTAAACAACCCCGTTACAGCAGCACCGGCACCGCCGGCCACGACAACAGTTGCAGCCGTGCTCGCTGGCTCGCCCATGCTGATAACTCCATTGCAGACACCCATCGGGCAGAAAAAGAAAACCCCGCCGAAGCGGGGTGAAGTGACCGGTTTAGGGAAACCGGATAAAGCGTGCACAGCACGTGCGACGTCAGCGCCAAGGCGCAAATTCCATATCGTGGGGGCTTTTTACCCTGCTCCGGAAAAACCGAAAAGGGGTGTTTTTCGGTTGATACGCTCGACGCACCTTTGACGCACTTTGACGCAGCTTTGAGGCAATCCCTCTAGACGAACGGCAGTTAGTAAGACCTCATGCGGGCCACTGTTGATGCTCGCGTCAGATCAGTTGCCGGCGATTTCACGCGCATATTCCGTGCACGACCTGGCGCACTACGCACGGTCAAGATCACCTGTACCTGCTGGTGCAAAGCGTGGACCCAGTTCCTATACGTCCGATCCGCATCATCACCCAAGCCCAACAATGGCAACTGAGAGCGTACCGACCAGGCAGGCCGAGGCAGATAGCGATTACGCGCCAGTTTTGCGAGCAACGCCCCTTTTTCGGACTGCCGCTCCAGCTCCGCGAGGGCCGCTGCAACCTCCATTGCAGCGTGGTCCATCCCACCACCGGAAGCCATCATAAGATCGCGAGATCCTGGAGTTCCGCGAGGGGCAGAACCGCCCCACTCCATGATCGTCGCCATAGGGCTGCCCAACCCACCGCCATCACCAACCTGGTTGAACTGGTTACCCCAATGCTGCATGAGTTCTTCAATTTCTTCGATCATCACACCTCTCCCCCACCCAAAACCGACCCCAACACAAAAAACGCCGTACCCAACACAAACCCAACACAACTAAAACCTTTTAAAATCAATAGCTTTAAATCAAATGTGTTGAGTGTGTTGAGTGTGTTGGGTTTAACGGTTCTCGCATAAGAAAAAAATCTTGCTGTCGTTGGTTCAAATAACGTCGCCCATGCGCGTGCGCGACGACAAACCCAACACACCCAACACACAAGGCGGGAAGCCGCGAAATAGAAGGACTGAAACTGTGTGAGGTATCGAAAACCAACCCAACACACACCCGACACACCCAACACACTTTTAACCGGACTCATGCTGCAGCCGCCTTGATGTGGTCCCAATTGTCGACGTTCCACCCTGCCAGGCGCGCCGCAGCCCGCCACGCAACCACCGCTTTGCCCAGGTCGGCCGAGCTCAGTGATGGGGGCTGGGAAGCCTGCTCATCGCGGGGAAAGAAGAACGCTCCAAACTTGCGGTTGCTGCCATCGGTCCAGGGGATAGCGCGGGTCTTGTCTACCTCCGAGCCAATGAACAACGAGAACTTCGTCTGGCTCATCACGTGCTCTTTGTTGCGGTGGCACCATTCCAGGAACATCGCGTAGAGGTCGGTGGACAAACAGGCGCCCCACATATCACGCCCAAGCTCGCCGTACTGCCAAAGGAACAGGAAAGTTTGCCAGCTGGCCCGGCTCAACGCCACCAGCCGCTCACGCGCATCAGTGCTTGGCGGTCTGGTGCGCTGGTCGAAATCGCCCAGGTCAACGGCCAACAACCACGCGTACAACGCTGCAACACCACCATTCTCCAGCTCTCGGCCCACCGCTTTCTGGCGCTCCACCGGAAGCGTTTCCATCGGCCATAGCACCAACATTCGCCGGTCACTGGGCGCGATCGGCCAGGGCATAATCTCGTTACTGAGGAACGCGGCGTTCATGTGGTTGGCCTCCTCCCAACCGTTGATGAACTTGGATTCCATGCGCACTGTCTTGCCGGTGACCAGATGCTTGATCTTGCCTACCTGGTTATAACGCTGATCACGACTCACAACCTCTTCAAACACTGCCCAAAGCTTGCGGCTTTGCCAGGCGTTAAAGTTGCTTTCGAGCTGAGTCTGCCCGACCGTGGCCGCGTACTGTCCATAGAGCAAACCGAACGCATCGGCGAACAACAGGCTTTTGCCCGAGCCCTCCATGGTTGAGTGAGCCAGCACGGCCGTATCCATTTTCGCGCCTAGGTGCTGCAAAGGGTACGCCAACCACTTGACCAGCCAATCGCGCGAGGACTGATCGTGGTTGCACAGGAAGGAGATCAACCACCGCAGGTTCTCGCAAGCTGCGTCGTCGCGGCTGGGCTCCATTGGCAGTCCGTCGAAGGTATTGATGTAGACGTTGGGATCCTTCGTCATCGTCGGGTCGAACACAATGTTCTCCACGTCAACGACTCGCCGCTCCGGGCTGTTCAACCACATACCGTACATATCGCCGAGCGCCATCTTGACGGCGCCTTCCGCGATGCGGCGTTTCTTCTCCCGGTCCCACACGTCTTTGGTGCCGTCGATGTAGACATAGCGCTCAATCGGCTCCAAGTTCAGCGCACCGCCCTTCTTGCCCGCCATCTTGCGGGCTTGCTCGATCTCACTAACCTTGTCTACCGAGATCAACTTTTTGCCGGTGTCATCCATCCATTGTTTGGCCAGCGGCTTGCCAACCCGTGCTTCAAACGCGGTTTTCTTCATAATCCGTGACTTGTCGAGGTCCCACACATGGGTGGTGCCCTCGACCAACACGTACCGGCGAAGCACTTGCTCATAGGTCAACGACTCCCCCGCCCCCCCGTCAGCAGCCGGAGCGGCTTCACTGGGCTGCGTACTTGAGTCTTGCTCGCTGGCATCCGCCGATGGGGCCGGGGGAAGATCTTGTGAGTCTGGCCGCGATGCGTGCTGCATACCCAACATCCGAGCTGCGTCCTTTACTGCCTTCGACTGGTCGCCATCGTGGTCCAGCAGGCAAAACACCTCAAACGCGTCATTCTGGTGACCATTAGCCAGCGGATCCGCACCGTGGTGCGAATAGACCTTGCGGTCGGTGACAGTCACACCAGGTAGCCCGGTGCTGCTGTGTGGATATAGCCATTTGTTACCACGCTTGATGTAGTCGTGGGCACGCAATAGCTCTTCCACATCGTGGCACCGATTGAACTCATTGATCACCGAGGGTTTGCCGTCAGCAACTGGAGCACGCTTGATAGGTTTCGCGACGGGCTTCTTCGGTTTGGGCGCCCAAGGGCACGCGGCCTCGGCGCTGCGCTTGAAGACGTCCCAATTCTGCCAAATGTTCAACAGCTCGGTGGTAAGCACGGGCAGACCATCAGCTGCATTCGGCGGAGTTCGCCAGGTGTACGGCTTGCCAGTCCCCGGATGGATTGATGGCGGGAATACGTCCTGCACCAAGCCCGCGCGCAGCTCAAACACCGTGAAGCGCTTGTATTCCTCAGCCTCGGCTTTCGCTGCAGCCTCATCAGCAGTATCACCTCGCTCTTTCGCTGTCTTGGCCCGAGCCATCAATGCCTTGTGAATCGCCCCATCAGGGTCTTTCTCATTGGGCCAGGAAAGCGAGTGGCGTGTCAGCTCGATTTCATCCGGCATTTTGAATAGCACGCGAAACCGCAACGGGTTGCCCACGATGGTTGGATAAACCACCGCCATGGCGTCCAGATCGAGGCCCATCTGGTCGAACAACACAAACCGCGTCCACTGCACATCATCAACGTCCAATGAGCAGACACGGCTTGGCCCGAGCACGACGCCCAGGTTGTGGTTAGGATTACGTTGCCAGAATGCTTCGGCGGCGGCAGGGTCGGTGATGTAACCGCCCGGCTTGTTCCAGCCCATACCCTTCGGTGCCTTCTCGCCCGGGTCAATCGGGACCAGGGCAAGGTTAAAGGTGTCGATGTAGCGGCGAGCCCAGGACGATATCGGCATCCCACTAACCCCCGCACTCATAACGGACGCTCCATTTGCTCACGCGCTACTTTGCTTCGCGTAGCCGCTGTAGTGCTTCGGAAACTGAAATCACTTGAAATCCAACCGGCAAAGAAAAATTCTCGACGTTGGTAAGTACGAGGTCGCCATCCCTCAACGGGCTCCTGCCATCCCAATTGTCCACTACTCGCTTGCCTCCGAACGCGTGCAGGAACGCCTTCGAGTTTCTGGTCTTGCCGGAAGCCTGCGGTCCGGCGATGATCAATGGCTTGCCCATAACGCACCTCAATGGAGAAAAAAATATGCTGAAGGAAGAACTGCGCCACACCCATTTTCCATACTGTATTGCCAAGCAAGAGGACGGTACGTACGTCGTCACCAACCGCAACTACAAACCAATTGGTTTCTTGACAGGCGACTGGGTGGACTACAGCGACAGCCCAATCGGGGTGAAAATCAAAGGCCTCACAGCGAAGGTCGCCGCGAAGCTTGATCATCAGGGGAGAGAGGACCTCGATAACATCTATCTGTACGGCGACGGGTGCACTCCAACGTCGGATAAAAAATCCATGGACGCCTATCTCTCCAGGCTCGCGATACTGATGAAATTGAAAATAGGAAACTGACGCGCGCTGGGAGGTTGAATCACGCACGCTTCACCTCCCTGATCTGCTGGCAACTGACGCAGGTAGCACAGCCCTGAATCGTCTGCTGACGAAGTATCGGGATAGGCTCGTCGCAATCCTCACAGAATTGCGCGCTGACGGAGCATGTCGGCCGAGGACGGCGTGCCAAGGCAAGCTGTCGAAAGTGCTCGGCCGCATCGTTGGCGATATCGATATCATCAGACATTTTGGTGGGCCTCCATCGCTTCCCTGGCCCCTGCCATAATCCCTAGCACCGCACGGATCACATCGGCGCCGTGCTTCTCCAAGCATTCGACCTCGTGCGGTTCCCAGAGGTTGTCTGCCGCACCTTCGTGCATGCTGGAAACAAACAGCCCCGTCTGGTGCAGCACCTTGCTGACAGCCAGCAAAGCCTCCTTGGTCGGCGCCGCGGCTTCCGGCTTATACCAAACCATGCCCGCGGGGCGCATCAGGGCGTCCAACAGCAAGGGATGTGCCGTTAGGCGGATGACCTCCTCCAACTCATCAGGATCAAGCCAACGCTGCTCGAAATCGTGCTTGACCTTCTTCTGCAGGCTGTCGTAATCCATCACCATATCGAGCGCCAGAGCGGTAACACCGCCATGGTAATCATGCGCCGCCCGATAAATTGCCTTGCGAAGTGAAAGAACCGGCGCAATGGCCGGCGACTGTTCTATGCGATTCATAACCGTAAATTCCCCGTTTACGGTCTAGCCATAGAAACGGGCACGCCCTATCCTACGACCACGACCGATGTGCATGTGCTGTGTGTCGTCGTAGCCGGACTGGGGGATCTTTGGTGAGAGGCCCCAGTCCGGCACCCTTTCAAGCTGCGGACTTTAAGCCAGCTGCTTCTTTTTCTTGGGAATAAAGGCTCTCAATGGCCTTTCCCGTTACATACCGAACATCCGCACCTTTGGCTGCCCGATTAATTGTTGGCTGTGTCGTACCCACACGCTCTGCAATGACGCGCTGGGATAAACCAGTGCTCAGTAACTCCGCGAGCATTTGCTGAATAGTCATATCAATCACCGATGCGCTTTCGCATTGACCGCCACAATACACAAACGTATTGATCGATTCAATACACTTAGCGATACGTTTATGAATCAAGGTGAGAAAAAGTGATCGGCGATCGCATTGCTCAGCGTATGAATGAGATGAACTTGTCCGAAGGCGAGCTTGGCCGGCGCTCTGGGGTTCCCCAACCGACGATTCATAGGATTGTGACCAACGCCGTTGTCAGTCCACGCCACCAAAATGTCGAAAAGATTGCGAAGGCTCTCAAGGTCAGCAGCAACTGGCTTTGGAAGGGAGGCGATCAATCAGACCAGGGGGCCAAACACATTAACGGCGGCGCAGTCGCAGAGAATAATGTTGAGCCGGGTCCAACCATCAAAGGATATGTCCCACTGATATCTTGGGTTCAAGCCGGGGCATGGTGCGAAGTTACGGATGTAAAAACGCTCGATGATGCAGAGGTTTGGCTTCCCTGTGCCGCCTCTCACAGCAACCAAAGCTATGCTTTACGCGTGAGAGGACTATCGATGTTCAACCAGCACGAGCGCCGCTCTTTCCGCGACGGCGATATAATTTTCGTCGACCCTGCGAAAGATGCTGAAAACGGATCACTTGTTATCGCAAAACTAGTCGACAGCCAGGAAGCGACCTTCAAGCAACTGGTGATGGAGGGAAGCAGACGCTTTCTAAAACCGTTGAACCCCGCGTGGCCCGAACCAATTATTGAGCTGGGCACAGACGCTACAATTTGCGGAGTGGTGTTCTCCAAGCTCGAAATTTTTTAAGCACTTCTTCAGCGCGAAGGCACGCTTGATGCGTGCCTTTTTTACGCCTCGCTAAAAATCAATTCAAATACGCATTGACTCGATCAATACGTATTTGTATCGTTTGCATCGTTACCTCTCACCAAAGAGTACGAGCCATGCAAACAACACAGCACAGCACCACCCGCTGCCCTGTCTACCTCCACCCGGCTGCGGCGACCAGCCCCGGCGCGGTAGAGCGTATTCAGCGCTGCACCGGCCTGTTGGTCATCGTCAATCTGGGACGCGCCACCATGGCGCCCGCGCCGGTAACAATCGCTACCGATGACCGGGGTCCATGGGGAGGTGATGCAGCATGAGACCGATCCTGATTGGCCTCACCGGCCGCGCTCGATCTGGCAAGACCACTGCCGCCGAACACTTGGCGCGCACTTACCTGCTGGAGCAATACGCCTTCGCCGACCCGCTCCGCGATGGCCTGATGGCAATCTTCAACCTCGACCCGACCGACTTTGAAGGCGATCGCAAAGAGCTGCCGCTCGGCTGGCTGGACCGCTCACCGCGCCAACTTATGCAGTCGATGGGCACCGAGTGGGCACGCAACACCGTGCACCCGGATGTGTGGGTGAAGCTCGCGGAGCAGAACCTCGACTATATGAGTAATGCACTGGGTGCCGTTCTCGGATTCGTTGTCAGCGACGTACGCTTCGAAAACGAAGCAGAACTGATCCGCCGCAGGGGCGGGACGGTCATCCATATCATCCGGCCCAATGCCCTCACGGTGAACCCACACATCAGCGAGGCCGGTATCGCGGTTAATCCCGCCGATTTGACGCTGCCCAACTATGGCACGGTCGAGGCCTTCCTACGCTCGCTGGACGAGGTGTTCCTGACGATTCGCCGCCTGCAGCAACAGTCCGAACATATCTCTGCCTGAGGCCCGCCGTCATGAACCGCACCCTGGATCAAACAGCCGCTTTGCTCGGGCTCAAGCCCCGCGCCTTCCGCACCAGGTTGCGGGAACTCGGCGTGCTGAACTCGTCCGGCGACCTGGCCAGCGCACACCGCGAGCGCGGATACCTGTTCTCCGACCCGCGCAGCCGCTGGAATCCAACACTCCGCAACTACGCCCACTACTCCGTGGTGCTGGTCAAGGAAGCGGGTGTTGAGTGGATCGCCAAGAAGCTGGACATCGCCATCACCAAGAAGGACGCAGCAGCATGAAGACGCCGAACGCCATCAACTCCGCTGTAGGCGCCCTGAAATTGGTGCCGATGTACCTCAACCATCCAACGGTGATCAGTCGCGCCACGCTGATCGGCGCCTCTGCCGAAGCCGTCGCGCTGCTGGAGTCATTGCCCTGCGTGTCGGTCGAGTTGGCCGAAGTGTTCCGCTGCGTTGACGCAGTAATCGCGGAAGGTCAGATCGCCTACGTGACGCCGGTGAAGTGCCCGGAATACCCATACGGCGCTGTCGTCGCAGACGCCGAGGGCAACGTCCTCGCAGCGGCGAAGGGCAAGAGCAAAGAAGGTCTCGCCGAACTGATCCGCCTCAAGCTGGTGCCCCGAAAGGAGGGGCATGGGGAGGAATCCGCGTGACCACCACCCTGGAACAACTCCGGCGCCAGTTCGCCACGCCGTGCCCAACCTTGACCGCCGTGCGTGAACAGTACTTCACGCACATACGCACCGACCGCTACCTGCTGAGCGAAATCAAGGCAGGTCGTATCACGCTGGTGGTGAAGCGGCTGCACTGCTCGGCCCGTGCCAAGCCCGTCGTTTACCTCCACGACCTGGCCGACTATCTCGACGCCCAAGCGACGAAGCAAGCGGCCTGATTCAAACGGTAGCCCCTGCCGACCAGGGGCAACACAGCCAATGAGGCACAGCACATGAATACTAAAGCACGTCCCTTTATGGACACCCTGCGCGACATCGAGGCCGGTGGCCTGCTGGACGAACTCACCGAGGCGCAGCACAGCCTGATCGACGCCATCCGCATGACCGGCAAGGGCGGCGATCTGACCATCAAGCTTACCTACAAGCCTGATGGCGGCGGCCAGATGACCGTGAAGGCCGACGTAAAGACCAAAGAGCCTGTACTGGCGCGCGGAACGTCGCTGTTCTTCCTCACGCCCGAAGGCAACATCACCCGCCGCGACCCACGCCAGCAGGAAATCCCGCTGCGCAGTGTCGAGGATGAACCCGGACCTGGAGCTTTGCGCCAGATCAGCCAGTAACACCCGCCCCACCAACCTCTCACCAAATTTTCACCCACTGGAGCACATCCAATGCAACAAGCCCTACAGCACCTGGTCACCTTGGCTCAGTCCCTCGGCAAACCAATGGAGGTCCCGGGCATCCCTGCGCCGCTGGCACTCCTACCGAACGGGGTCAGCATCGAAAGCCTGGAACACCTGCTGCCCGCGCCTTCACGCATCAAGCAGAAGCTCACCGTGCTGGATGCCGAGTCGTTCATCAGCTACGTGAATCGTTTTTCCACTCAGGCCACGGCGGTGTTTTGCAACGGCCCCGAAGGCCGGACTTTCACGGCAGTCATCGACTACCACAATCCGGCTACACCCGCCTGGCGCGATCATGTAGCGACGTACCGCTGCCCGACCACCGTTGAATGGGGCAACTGGAAGGAAAAGGACCGCAAGCGCATGGACCAGGCCACCTTCGCCGAATTCATCGAAGACAACGTGAAGGACATCACCCACCACCCCGCGCACGAGAACACCCCAAGCGCTGCCGACATGCTCGAAATCAGCCGCACCCTGGAAGCCAAGAAGATCATCACGTTCCGCCAAGGCACCCGCCTCGACAACGGCCAGGTGCAACTGACCTACAACGAAGAGATCGACGGGCGCGCTGGCGAAGCTGGCCAGTTGCGTATCCCCGAAGAGTTCTTCATTGCGCTCAAGCCGTTCCTCGGCGGCGATACCTTCTGCGTGCCCGCCCGCTTCCGCTATCGCATTCAGGAAGGTCGCTTGGTCATGTGGTACGAACTGGTGCGCGCCGACAAGGTGCTCGAAGAAGCCTACAACGCCGTGCGCGCCAAGATCGAGGGCGACATCACCAACGTGCCGCTCTATGAAGCCACGTTCTAACTAACTCCCTGCAACACCCCGTCGTCGTCCTCTCACCAAAACTGTCCGGCGGCGGGCTCTAATGAGGCATACAGCACATGCAAATCGAAACTTACATCATCGTCGCCGGCCTGCTCGTAGGCTGGATTGCGAACGCTTTCTTCCTGATCAAAGCGAGCAAGAAAGCCTTTGCGCGCGGCTTTGATCGTGGCGTCAACCTGGCCCGCGCGCAGCATGCCGCTTCGCCCGCCTGCACCATCGACGACCACAAACTGATGACGAAGATCACCACGTCACTGGGACTAGCCCTGGAAACCTGGCAAGCGTTCCCAGGGACAGAAATCATGGTCGCCAGGG
Organism: Pseudomonas sp. AP19; assembly: GCF_001728855.1. Lineage (NCBI taxonomy): Bacteria > Pseudomonadati > Pseudomonadota > Gammaproteobacteria > Pseudomonadales > Pseudomonadaceae > Pseudomonas > Pseudomonas sp. AP19. The sequence goes on from NZ_LXJP01000028.1 coordinate 21,806, forward strand.
TGAACAAGCAGCGCCGACAGCTGACCGCCTTCGCCGCGAAGATGTGGTCAGCGGCCTACCCTGCACCACTCAATGCGGAGGATGCAGCATGACCTGGATCCTCACCCAAAGCGGCCAGCAGTTCGACCTGCTACGTCCGACCGCATCCATGATCAAGCCGGTGGATATCGCTCACGCCCTGTCGCGCTTGTGCCGATTCAACGGGCACACACGCGCTCATTACAGCGTGGCGCAGCACAGCCTGATTGTTGCCAGCCTGGTACCCATCGAGCACCAGCTGGTGGCCCTACTGCACGACGCGACCGAAGCCTACATCGGTGACATGACACGCCCGCTCAAGGCCGTAATGCCTGAATACCAGTTCGTCGAGAATCAGATCTGGCTCGCCGTGTGCGAGCGGTTCGACATCCAGATCGACCTGCCAGCCTGCGTGAAACAGGCCGATATGGTCGCCCTGGCCACCGAACGCCGCGACCTAATGCCAGAGCACCCCGGCGAATGGGATTGCCTACGCGGCGTCCAGCCGATGAAGGAGACCATCATCCCGTTTTCGGCCGAATCCGCATCAATGATGTTCTTCTCGCAATTGATGACGTCAATGCAGAGCTCTCACCGCCGGAGGTTATCGGCATGACCTCACTCAAGAAACAACCGTTCGACTTCAAAACCCAATACGGCCTGGGCTTCAACGCCCAAGACGATGAAATCGTCGTGGACTTTTTCTGCGGCGGTGGTGGCGCCGGTACCGGCCTGGAGATGGGCCTGGGTCGCCCTGTCAATGTCGCGAAGAACCACAACCCCAACGCTATCAGCATGCACACCATCAACCACCCCGGCGCGGTGCACTACACGACCGATGTGTTTGAAGGCGACCCCGACACCGAGTGCGGCGGCAAGGCCGTGGGCTGGTTCCACATGTCGCCGGACTGCACCCACCACAGCCAGGCAGCCGGCGGACAGCCGCGCAAGCGCGAGATCCGCAACCTTTCGTGGATCGGCCTCAAGTGGGCGGGCATGAACCGGCCACGAGTAATCAGCCTGGAGAACGTGAAACAGATCCTGCAATGGGGCCGCTTGATCGCCAAGCGCGACAAGGCGACCGGCCGCGTGGTCAAGCTCGGCGGCGAGATTGCCGCACCTGGTGAGGTGGTGCCGGTGGGTCAGCAGTTCCTGATCCCTGACCCAAAGCAGCGGGGACGCACGTGGCGCCGCTTCGTGGCCTTGCTGGAAGGCATGGGCTATGTCGTTGAGTGGAGAGTCATCAAGGCCTGCGACTTCGGCGCGCCGACCAGCCGGGAACGTCTGTTCATGATCGCCCGGTGCGACGGCCAGCCGATTGTGTGGCCGGAGGCGACCCACGCCAAGAACCCGGCCAAAGGTCAGCAGAAGTGGAAAACAGCCGCCGACTGCATCGACTTTACCGACCTGGGCAAAAGCATTTTCGGCCGCAAGAAAGACCTGGCCCCGGCCACCCTGCGCCGTGTTGCCAAGGGCATGAAGAAGTTCGTCATCGATAGCGCGGCGCCGTTCATTGTGCCGATTGCCAACTGGTCAGGCGAGACTGTGCAATCCGCCGACGAGCCGCTGCGCACCGTCACCTCCTACCCAAAGGGCGGCGCCTTCTCGGTGGTCAGCCCAATCATCGCACCGGCAACGCACCAGGGCAGCGATCGAATAAACGACCCACTCGAACCGCTGCCGACAGTTACCTGCGCGAATCGCGGTGAGCTGACGCTGATCAGCCCGACGCTGATTCAGTCGGGGTACGGCGAGCGCGCAGGGCAAGGGCCAAGGGTGCCGGGCCTGGATCAGCCGCTGGGGACGGTTGTCGCCGGTGGAGTCAAGCACGCACTGGCTTCGGCCTGCATCGTCCAGGCCGGTCACGGGGAAGGTTCTGGCGCGAACAAACGCCGATCCCACGGGGTGAACGACATCTGCGGCCCGATCGGCACTGTCACTGCCAGCGGTGGCGGGCAATCCGTCAGCGCCGCTGTGATGATCCAGGCCAATGGCGGATTCAACACAACGCACGCCAAGGGCATGCACGAACCCATGACCACGGTGACCAACACCGGCAGCCAGCAGCAGCTGGCGGTGGCGAACCTGGTGCACTTGCGCGGCAACTGCGATGCACGTGACGTGAACGACCCGCTGCACACCATCAGCGCCGGCGGCCAGCACCACGGGTTGGCCAGCGCATTCATGGAGCGGGCATTCGGCAGCAGTGTTGGCCAGGGCCTGGAAGATCCAGCGCCCACCATCACAGCCGGCGGCTGTGGCAAGAGCTCGCTGGTGTCGCTCACCCTGTCGCCCGAACACGAAGCCGGCGCTTTGCGTGTCGCCGCCTTTCTGATCAGCTACTACGGTACCGAGAACATCAGCGCATGCGACTCGCCGGCGCCGACGATAACCACAAAGGACCGCCTGGCCATGGTCACCGTGATGGTCAAGGGAACGCCCTATGTGATCGTCGACATCTGCCTGCGGATGCTCAAGCCGTCCGAACTTTACAAGGCCCAGGGCTTTCCCGCCGACTACATCATCAGCCACGGCGCCGACGGCAAGCCGTTCACCAAGACTCAGCAGGTGCACATGTGCGGCAACAGCGTCAGCCCACCGCCCATGGCAGCGTTGGCCCGCGCTAATGACCCGTGGGAAATCACCCTGCAACAGCGGGAGGCAGCATGACTATCACAACCCCCGTCATCCGCTACCACGGCGGCAAATTCCGACTCGCACCGTGGGTACTGCAGCACTTCCCTGCGCATACCTGCTATGTCGAATCATTCGGCGGCGCCGCCGGCGTTCTTATGCAGAAAAGCCGCAGCTATGCCGAGGTGTACAACGACATGGATGGCGATATCGTCAACCTGTTCCGCGTGTTCCAGGCCGAGCAATCGCGCAACGCCCTGGCCGAGCTGCTCGTGCTAACGCCCTACTCGCGCGAAGAGTTCGAACTCGCATGGGAACCCACCGACCACCAGATCGAACGCGCCCGGCGAACTATCATCCGCGCCCAGATGGGCTTCGGATCCGCAGGTGCGACTAAGGGCATCACCGGCTTTCGCATCGATACCAAGCGCAAATACGGGACGGCACAGTCCCTATGGACTAAATACCCGGAACAGATCGCCGTGATCGGCCAACGCCTGGCAGGCGTACTGATCGAGAACCGCCCCGCGATCGAGGTGATTAAGGCCCACGATGACTTCAGCACGCTGCACTACGTCGACCCCCCCTACATGCACGGCACACGCTACAAGAATGCAGTGTCCGGCCGCTATTACCGCTACGAAATGACCGACGCCGACCACCGCGACCTTATCAACACCCTGCTGGAGGCAGAGGGAATGGTCGCCCTTTCAGGATACGACGGCGAGATCTATCGCGAGATGCTCACCGGTTGGTCGATGAACAGCACTAGAGCGCGTATATCAGCGGGCAGAGGCACCAGCAGCAGGCATGAGTGCTTGTGGCTGAACCCTGCATGCATGAATGCCCTGCATCGGTCAGGCTTACAACTCGGAGCAACCGCATGATGGAATTTCAAAGCGAAACCCTGGCAGACGAAGAGCTGGCCACCATCACCGGCTACCAGATCCCCTCCAAGCAGATCCAGTGGTTGATCGATAACCACTGGGAGCATGTTCTAACCGGCGCCCGGCGCCCGATCGTGGGCCGGGTGTACGCCCGAATGAAACTGGCGGGAGTTACCCCTTCTGCCGTGAACCCAGCGGCCGAAACCTGGACGCTCGACCTAGCGAACGTGAGCTGACCCATGCGCAGGAAGAATGCAGCTAACCTGGACCTACCTCCGCGCATGATCCGCCGCAATGCCACACTCAAGAGCGGCAAAATATGGACGGGCTATTACTACAATGGCAGGGACGCCAATGGCAAACGCAAAGAGATTCCCCTGGGCGGTGATCTCGACCAAGCGAAAGTGGAATGGGCCAGGCTGGAGCGACGAGCACCCCCGAAGCCCAGCCACTTGCTGGGCTTTTTGTTCGACAGGTACGTGAAAGAGATCATCCCCACTAAAGGGCTGCGCACCCAATCCGACAACATGAAAGAACTCAAGCAACTCAGGAAGGCGTTTGAGAAAGCCCCCATTGACTCGATCACACCCCAGGTAGTCGCGCAGTACCGGGACGCCAGGACAGCAAAAGTCAGGGCCAACCGTGAAATCGCGCTGCTATCGCACATGTTTACGATTGCCCGTGAGTGGGGTCTGACCAGCAATGCCAACCCTTGCTTCGGCGTTCGCCGCAACAAGGAGACACCACGAGACTATTACGCCGGCGATATCGTGTGGAATGCGGTGTATGACGCAGCCGTTCAGGAACTCAAGGACGCTATGGACTTGGCCTATCTGACCGGACAGCGCCCGGCTGACGTACTCGCCGTTGCCACTACAGACCTGAACGCCGGCTTCCTAATGGTCAAGCAGGGGAAAACCGCAAAAAAACTCCGACTACGCCTGGAAGATGAAGGCGTGCAATCCGCGCTGAGCGCTTTCTTAATCGACCTGCAGGAGCGACGCGCACTCAACAGCATCAAAACGTCGCGGCTGATCACCAACGCGTCCGGCCTTCGGATGAGCCAGCAGATGCTGCGCAATCGTTGGGATGACGCGCGTGAGAATGCAGCAATCAAGGCTGGCGCCGCTGGCGACAACGCCCTGGCCGTGCTGATCCGCCAGTTCCAGTTCAAAGATATTCGCCCGAAGGCTGCTAGCGAGATCGAACTGACTCACGCCAGCCGCCTGCTTGGCCACAGCACCGAAGAGATGACCAAGAAGGTCTATCGCCGGGTTGGCGAGATCGTCAAACCTACAAAATAAACCCTTAAAACCTTCCCGCACCAGTTACGTTTCCGCATCCCCAACGCCTCCCAATATGGCCGGGGTTGCGGAAACGATCTTAAAAGTTGCGGAAACGATCCTAAATCGCAGGCAATAAAAAACCCCGTAGACCATTGATCTACGGGGCTTTAAGAGTGGAGGCCGAGGTCGGAATCGAACCGGCGTAGGCGGATTTGCAATCCGCTGCATAACCATTTTGCTACTCGGCCTCAAACGATCAATGTCATTACCATCAACATTCACCGCATAAAAACTTGAGTGGGCTATAGAACCCTGCCTCTACTCTAACTCATTGAATACATTGAAGTTTTTAATGCTTCGTTGCGTTCGATGGGCGCCATTATGTACTCATTTGCTTTTTGCTGCAACCCCTTGATTTCAAAAATATTTCGTATTGGCATCAAGGGGTTGCGCACCTGCCCTACTCCTTAATGACGTGCTCATGGTACTGCGGGTCGGCCTTTATCTGGGCTTCGGTGAAGGGCAGTCGGCGCAGCTTTTTCTCGGAGAAGGCTTGAGTCTGGTCCTTCGAGTGTTTCGACGCGGGATTGCTGGATTCGGAGAATGCCAACACGCCCAGGGCTTGGGGGCCTTGGTCGTCGAAGGTGACGATTTGCAGGTAGCTGGTGCCGCTGACCACTTCACGTTTGCCGTCGGCACGCGGCACGCTTTGCATGGCGTTGTAGATGCCCAGTTGCTGCGGGCCACCGTGCATGGGGGTTTGGCCGGAGATTTGGATGTCGCCCCAGCGGCTCAGGCCGTGTGTGCTGACGTCGGCGGTGGAGGCCAGCATGGCTTCGCGCAGGGCGTTGGCGACCGGCTCGCGCTCAATGGCCAGGCCGCGTGGCGTGGTCAAGGGGTGTGCGGGGTCGAAGGCGACGCGCCAGGCGTCAGGGATTTGCTGCAGGTGTTCGACCAGGTTGATGAAGTGCACCAGGCCGATACCGCTGTCGAGGTTGGCGTGCCGGTCCCAGGTTTTCAGGCCGGTGCACAGTGGTTCAAGCGCAGCCGCGTCAGCGCCCAGGTGCTTCGCGCAGAATTCAAGCAGGTCGGGCATCACCAGGCCCGCGAGGTACACCTCGTTGTCCATGACCATGTCTTGCAGGTCGGCCACGCTGATCGGTTGTTGTTCCAGGGACTGCAGGCGCTGCACGGCAAATCGCGCACGGGGGCCGAGGCCGATGTGGTCCTGGCTGATCACCGGGGAGAAACCGCTCAATGGCGCCTTGGGGTTGGCCATCCATGCCGAGTCGTTGGCGTGTTGCACATAGTCGGTACGCTGCAATTGCGGCAGTTGGTCGGCCGCGAAGATGCCCGGTTGCGCCGCCCGCGGGTCGATGTCCCAGGCACAGGCGCTGCGGGCGCCGTCGAGCATGATCAGTTGCAGGCCGGCGCGAGGATCGCTGCATTGCGCAAGTTTGGCGGCGCTGACGTTGGGCACCACCGACAGGTTCATGTACAGGCTCTGGCCCTGGTCATCGGCAGCCAGGGTGTTGACCCACGGGATACCTTGCAGGGTGTGCACCGAGGTTTGCAGCGCCTTGAGGCTGCCGGCGCGGTTCATCGCGTCCCACTGTTGCAGCACGCGGTCATTGCCCAGGTTGGCGTCACGCAGGCTGAACGCGTAATGGTTGTCCCAGTCGAGTTTGCCGGGCCACTGCACCACCGGGCCGAATTGCGAGCTGTAGACCGTATGGCTCACACTTTTGACGCTGCCGTCGGCTTGTTTGACCTGCACCTTGACGGAGGTCTGGTCGAGGGGAATGGACTTGCCATCCAGCACATAGCGCGTGGCATCCTTGGGGTCCAGGGTGAGGCGATACAGCGTGAAGTGCTTGGAGGTATCGACCGTGTGCGTCCAGGCCACATGCTGGTTAAAGCCGATGTTGATCACCGGCAAGCCGGGCAACGCGGCGCCCATCACGTCCAATTGGCCGGGGATGGTCAAGTGCATCTCATAAAAGCGCATGCCACCGGCCCAAGGGAAATGCGGGTTTGCCAACAACATGCCGCGACCATTGAACGAACGGTCACGGCCCACGGCCACCGCGTTGCTGCCCCTGTCCAGGGTGAAGCGCTGCTGGTGGGCGGCGGCCAATTCAAACGCTTTGGTGTTGGACGGTACGCTGGCGGTGGCTTGAGGCGGTGTCGCGCCGACCAAGGCTTCGGCGAATTGGCCGACACCGCCTTCAACCAACAACCTGCGCGTCAGCTTGACCAGGTCTTCAACGTTCAAGGGCCTTACCCACGCCGCCTGGCACTGCGCCGGCGCACCCTGCTCTTTAAGGTAGCGGTTGTAGCCAGCCACATAACCTTCAATACGCTGCTGAATCTGCGGCGGCTGCGCCTTCCAGAAAGCGGCAACGGCTTGCGGCGTATTCAGCCAGGTGAAAAACACATCACTGGCGAGGTTGTTACGCGCTTCCAGGGTCGACTGGTCGGGGCCGAAAAACCGTGCACGCTCACCGTTCACCGTGACCACTTCATTGGCCAGCAGGCACAGGTTGTCCTGGGCATAGGCGTAACCGATGCCGTACCCCAGGCCGCGCTCATCCGAGGCGCGAATGTGCGGTACGCCGAACGTGGTGCGGCGAATATCCGCCGACGTCTGTGCCACTGGCTCCCGCGCCGATGCGGCAACGCTCAACCCCAGCAACAGTCCCGCCACACACGCCCTGGACAACCCGTTGGAAATAATCACGCAAACCCCACAGTCAAATTGAACACCCTCACAGGGGGCTATTCCCCCCACATAGGGACGCAGACAGCCGGGAATAATTTAGACGTGAGCATGTTTATTGGCGGCGATTGACGTGTGACAAACAGGATACCGACAAATTTTCTACATGAAGGACTTCATGATTTCCGTGGCTGGTTCGTCTAATTAACCAAGAGCGCCATCATTTTCCTGATCAGGCTCTGATAAGGAGTTTTTCGCATGTACAACTCGCACCTGCCCACGGACGGACCTTCACCGGCGGCCGACGCCAATTTTGGCGGCGGCGCACACGCGTTCGGCAAAGCGCCGGGCAAGCAGCCCGAGCAACAGGGCAACCAGCGTATTCGCCACTTGCTCAAGTGTTTCGGTTTGCGCACCAGCCTGATTCGGCTCAAGGTCATCGACGCCCTCCTCACCGCTGCCGACAACCAACGCACCCTCGGCGTGCGTGGCGTGCACAGCCATTTGCTGGCGCTGGGCATTCCGTTGTCGTTTCTAAGCGTGCGTGAGGTCCTCAAGCGCCTGTGCGCCGAGGGCGTGATTACCCTCAATGCCGATAAAAGCTACAGCCTCCATGCAGAGGCCGCCAAACTCCTCAACGGGCACGCCTGACGCGCTTGGCCGAATCGCCTGGCGGACTCAGAAGTTAGGCTTGACCTTGCGACGCATGATGCCGTTGATCACCACCACAGTGACCGCAACGGCGATGGCAATGTACTGGAACGTTTTCTCGCTGATGACGCCGGTGTTCTGCAGGTAGGACAGGCCAAACATCGTCCCCAGTACCACCAGAGAAATCAGAATCGAATATTTCAAACGTTGCTTTTGGGTCATGACGGGGTCCTGAAGCTGATAAATGTATCCACTGTGTATCGCCGAGCATGCCAAGCACATACCCGGTAACGGGGATGGCGCGGGGTCGGCAGGGTCCTATGTTACAGGCGCTGAAATTTTTTGGCTTGTTCCACGCCTGATTGAACCTGTCGGTACTTTAGAGGATTTCAAAATGCTCCGTCGAATCACCCTGCTGATTCCATTGCTGATCATGCTGAGCATGAGCGGCTGCTTCTTTTTCCCCCACGGCGGTGGCGGTGGCTGGCACGACCACCGCTATGACGATGGCCACGGCTACGAACGCCGCTGATAGCCTGTGAGTCTCGCTTTGCATTGCGCAAAGCGAGACCCTTGCCGTTCAGCCGGCGTGCACCCATCGCTGGTGCAGCCACCGCGCAAACGCATCCAGGGCAAACCCCAATAGCCCGATCAACAGCACCATCGCCATCAACTCCGAATAGGCCAGGCGATCACGCGTGTCGAGAATGTAATACCCCAACCCGGCACTGACCCCGAGCATTTCGCACGGCACCAACACAATCCACAGAATGCCGATGGCCAGGCGCACGCCGGTCAGCACATGCCCCACTACGCCGGGAATAATCACCCGCCGCAAGGTTTCCCAGCGCGTCGCACTCAGGCTTTGACTCAACTGCAGCCACCGCGGGTCCAACTGCCGCACGCCCGCGGCCGTATTGAGCATGATCGGCCACACAGCGGCAAACGCCAGCAGGAAGTAAATAGGTGAGTCACCCACGCCCATCAACATCACCACGATAGGCATCCAGGACAGCGGCGAGATCATTCGCAGAAACTGAAAGGCCGGCGTGGTGGCCGCCTCCAGGTTGCGCGAGCTGCCCACCAGCAAGCCCAGTGGCACCCCCACCAGTAACGCGAGAAACAACCCGACGAAAATTCGCTTGAGGCTAACCGCGATGTGCAGATAGAGCTCACCGCGCCCAAGCAATTCCCACAGGCTGCTCAAGGTCGCCGCCAGCGAGAAACGTGCCGACAGGCCATCGGCCGCGCCAAACACCTTTACCCCCAGCCACCACAGCACCAGCAAACCTGCCAGGCCGCTTACTCCGAGCAACCAGCCAGGCCATATGACGGTTTTGCCGTTGTTCAAACGCCAATCTCCTCGTGCCGCTCGTAACCGTCCGGCAGGCCGAAGGTCTGCATGCCGCCCACCGACTCGATCGCCTGACGGACAAAACGGTCGTCGACCAGGTCTTTGGCCACGAAGGCCGGGTCCAGATCGGCGAGAAAGCGCTTGTCGCCTTCGATCAACGTGTCCTTCAAGCGCCGCACCAGTTCCTCGGTGTAGCTGGGGAACGGATAAGGTTGGAAGTCGATGCGGTGCTCATCCCAGTTGGCGTGCTGGATCGCGCCGTCGGCGAGGTAAGCGGCGCGGTCGGCAGCCGCCGGCGCGAGGACTTTGCTCAATACTGGTTCAGCATGCGGGGTGTAGCGGTTCGGTCCGTCCTTGGACAGCAGTTTCACCGCCTCTTCGCGGTTATCACGCGTCCACACCTGGGCCTTGACGATGGCATTCACCACCTTCTGCGACCATTCCGGGCGGTTGGTCAGGTCATGCTCGTGCATGAACACCACGCAGCACGCATGGTTGCGCCAGACGTCACCGGTAAATCGTTGCACACGCCCGACCTTGAGGTTTTCCGCCAGCGCGTTGAACGGCTCGGCGACGATATAGCCATCGATGCGTTTGCTGGCCAGGGCCGGCGGCATGTCGGAAGGCGGCAGCACGATCAGGTTGACTTCATTGGCCGCAATCTCAGTACCGGCAGCACGTGCCACGGGCGTCAGGCCGTTGTCGCGGAACAACTGCTGCACCACCACGTTGTGAATCGAATACCAGAATGGAATCGCCACCGACTTGCCGCCCAGTTGCTTCACCTCGGTAATGCCTGGCGACACGGTCAAGCCGGAGCCGCCGACGTGGTTCCAGGCCACCACTTTTGCCGGGACTTTGCTGCCGTAGCGTGCCCACACTGTCATCGGCGAGAGCAGGTGAATCACGTTGACCTGCCCGGAAATAAACGCCTCGATCACCTGGGCCCAACTGCGCAACAGCACAGGGCGCTCGGCCTTGATGCCCTCGGCTTCGAACAGGCCGTTGTTGTGCGCAACCAGCAGCGGTGTCGCATCGGTGATCGGCAAGTAGCCGATCCGCACCGGCGCATCCGGCTCGCTGGCGGCGCGGGCGTGCAGGCTGCTCAGCAGCGGCATGGCACCGGCGGCACTGAGCACGGCGGACAGTTTGAGAAAGTCACGGCGCGAGTGAGTGAGGTCATCCAGACACATGTGAGAACTCCGGTTGTTCAAGAGGGTTGGGTTGAGGGCGGCTCGCCTGCCGTAAGGTTTTCAGAATCTCGATACGCAGTGCGCCGATGGCCTCCACCTGTTCCTCGCGCGGTTGCGGCAGGTCGATGTGCCATTCGCCCAGGGTCCGCGCCGGGCGGTTACCCAGTAGCAGGATGCGGTCGGAAAGCAGCAACGCCTCATCAATATCATGGGTAATCAGCACCGCCGCCGAACCTTGCTCGCGGTTGACCTTGAGCAACAGGTGCTGCATGTCGGCGCGGGTGACTTCATCGAGTGCGCCGAAGGGTTCATCCAGCAGCAACACTTGCGGTTGCCGTGCCAGGCAGCGGGCCAACGCCGTGCGCTGGGCCATGCCACCAGACAACTGCGCGGGGAACTGCTGACGCGCAGGGTGCAGCCCGACCGCCGCGATAGCGTGGTCGACGCGGCGGCGGCGCTCTTCGGGACTCAGCTGCGGTTGGCGGGCGAAATCCAGGCCGAAGGCGACGTTCTTTTCCAGACTCAACCAAGGCAACAGGCTGGGGTCCTGAAAGGCTACCGCGACCCTTGGGTGCGGCCCGTTCAACGGCTCGCCCAGCACCTGCACTGTGCCGCCCTGGGGCGTCTGCAAACCGGCCAGTACGCGCAACAGGCTGGATTTTCCGACGCCACTGGGCCCGAGGATCGACACCACTTCGCCAGGCCGCAATTGCAAGTCGAACCCTTGCAGCACCGGCCCGCTGGCGTAGCCCAGGCAAATCCCCTGAGCACTCAATACCATCGGTGTCATAGATTGGCCTGTCGCTGCAACTCGGTGCGCAGTTGCACCAGGCTTGGCGTGACAATCGGCACAAAGGCCGACTCGCGCCAGCGCCGGGCAAAGCCGCTGCCGTGTGCGGTGAGGTACGCCTTGCCGCCGCTCGCCTGCAGTTCAAGTTGCACGGCGCTGGCGGCTGTTTCTGCCAGGGCAATACGCAGTTTGAACAGCGGCACCGGCTCTGCCGCAAACCGTCCGGCCAGCAACCCCTTTTTCAACTCGGTGACCAGATGGTCCAGCGTTACCCGCAAGGCCTCCAACTCATCACGCAACACCGTGCGGCTCGCGCCCAGGTGGTTGGCCACTTCCGCCAGCGAACGGCGCGCCAGGCCGATGGACATGCCACATTGCAAGCCCAGGAACGCCGGGCGTACTGCCGGCAAAAATTTGCGCGCGTCTTCATGCAGCAACCAGTCACGGCTCAGCTCGACGCCTTCCAGCCCCAGTGCCGCCGTGTTGCTCGATTGCAGCCCCATCAGCTCCAGGTCGCGGGAACGCTGCAACCCCGCCACCGAATCGGGGATCGCCAGGATAAACGGCGCGCCGCCACCGACCTGCTCGATCGCCGCCGCCGCAACAAACCCGTTCTTGCGCAGGTTGGTCACCCAGTGCAGGCGACCGTTGAGGGTCCAGCCGTGGTCGTTCGGCTCGGCGCTGATTTGCAGCGCCTCGATCCCCGAGAGAAACTTCATTGCATTCGACAGCCCCGTGGCGCCGGCCAGTTTGCCGCTGAGCAAGTCCGGCAGCAGCTGCTCGCGCAGCCGCTCATTCGGGCTCTGCAGCAAATACTCGATAAAGGATCGCTGGCCCCAAAAGACAAATGCGGCCGCCAGGGAATGGCTGGCGACATTGGCGATGGCGTCCACCGCACCGGTTACATCGCCGCCCAGCCCGCCGAGTGCTTTCGGCACGCCGATACGTAATACATTCGCGTCTGCCAGCCGTGGCAGCACTTCCTGTGGATCGCAACTGCCCACATCCAGGGCCTGCGCTTGAACATCGAGCCAACGGCTCAAGATTGGGTCAAGCATTCGTGTTTCTCCTTGTTACTGCAGGTGGACCATCGCCTATTCAGCTTGCCGGTTTTTCCCAACGGTATTGCGCCAACTCCGGGTTCAACGGGGTACGGGCAAACACGTTAGCGAAGTTGCACAACGTTGCCAGGCTCACCCCCAAAATAACTTCCAGTGCCTGGCCATCGGAATAACCGGCGGCACGGAATGCCTCGAAGCCGGCATCGCTGACATCGCCGCGGGTGGCGATCACTTCACGGGTGAAGGCGGCGAGTGTCTCATACCGGGCATTGGGCAATTCACCGCGCTGGCGCAACGCATCAATGACGTCTTCCGGCAGCTTGGCTTTGTTGCGGGCAACGGCTGTGTGGCCGGCGACGCAGAAATCGCAGCCGTGGGTGGTGGCGGCAATCAGTTGCACCACTTCGCGGTCGGCCAGGCTCAGTTCAGACTTGGCGTTGAGGCCGGACACCGTGATATAGGTTTCCAGCGCGGCCGGTGCATTGGCCAAGACGGCGAGCAGGTTGGGGATGAAACCCGAGCCCTTGAGGGCGTTTTCCAGGAACGGCTTGGCCGCTTCAGGTGCGGTTTCAGGGGTCAGCAACGGTACGCGGGACATGGAGTGGTCTCCTCATGGGTTGATGGCTCCAGTCTGTTGGTTATAAAAAATCCCCTCAATAGGCTAAAGTAGCGATTACTTGCTCTTGAGTCTTTACGTTAGATGAATTCGTCCAGTGCTCTCGTCGATTGGTTATTAGACAGCCTTGAGCTCAACACCAGTCTGTTCCACGTCGGGCGCTATTGCGGCGACTGGCATGCAAGCACCCATGGCCTGGCCAGCGCGAGTTTCCACTTGATTGTGCAAGGCCAGTGCTGGCTGCATATCGACGGAGAATCCGCCCCCCAGCACTTGAACAATGGCGATGCGCTGTTTCTGCTGCGCGACCTTGAATATCGGCTGTCCGGCGAAGCCACGGCGCAGGGCGCGCAGGAATCTCCACGCCGTGCGATGCTGGCGCTGGATAACGAGGCCAGCGATGGCGTCGGGCTGGTCTGCGGTTTCTTCCACTTCCATTCCGGCCTGTCGGCGATGATTGTCGACACCCTCCCCGCCTGGATCATCCTGCGTGCCGGCGACCCCTCGTTGACCGCCGCGCGCAACCTGTTCGACCTGATCCTGCAAGAATGCCAGCGCACGCCCGCGCCTTCCTCGGCGTTGCTTGAACGTCTTTGCCACTTGTTGTTTCTGTATGTGCTGCGCCAGCAAGTACTCGACAACACCGCCCTCGGCGGCCTGGCGGCATTGGGCCGGCAGCCGGCATTTGCGCACTTGCTGGAACAGCTTATCGCTCGCCCGGCTGAGGCCTGGATCCTGGAAAGCATGGCGGCCTGTACCGGGCTGTCGCGCTCGGCGTTTTTCAAACGGTTTAACGAGTTGTGCGGCCGCTCGCCCGGCCAGGTGCTGTTGATGATGCGCATGCGCCATGCGTGCCAGCTGTTCAAGCAAGACCAGACGGTGGCAGAGGTCGCGCTGGCGGTCGGCTACCAGTCGGTGGCCGCGTTTACCCGCGCATTCCACAAAGTAACCGGGCAACAACCGGGGGCCTATCGCAAGGCTCAGGCCTAGCGTTGCAAGCCATTGCCCGGCCGCAACGTCACTGCTGGCTTGTCTGATCCTGGCGCTGCAGGCCGGTGCCGGGCTGACTACACAGCTCGACCAACCAATCCACGAATACCCGCACCCGTTGCGACAACTGGCGGTGCGGCGGGTACAGCGCGGTGAGTGCCATGGTGGGTACTGGCAGCTGTGGCAGCACCGGCACCAGCGTGCCCTTGGCCAGTTGCTGCATGGCGTGATAGTGGGGAGCCTGGATCAGGCCATACCCGGCTTCGCACGCAGCGAAATACGCGTCGGAACTGTTGACTGCGACGACCTTCGCCAGGTTGACCACGCGCAACTCGCTGCCAACCTGAAACTCCAGGCCGAAGCGTTTACCACTGGCACTGGAAACGTATTCGACCATCTGGTGATGGGCCAGATCGTCCAGGCTCGCGGGCACGCCCATGCGCGCAAGGTAATCGGGGCTGGCCAGCGTGAGCTGATCCATCACCGCCAGGGGCCGCGCCACCAGCGACTCGTCCAGTGCCAGGCCACCGCGCAGCACGCAATCCACACCTTCACGGATCAGGTCCACCGGGCGGTCGTTAAGGCCGATTTCCAGTTCGATCTGCGGGTAGCACGCGGTAAACGTCGGCAACGCGGGGATCACGATAAGCCGGCCGATACCGGATGGCATGTCGATGCTTAACGTACCGCGCGGGTTCTGACGGCGGTTTGAAAACACCGCCTCGGTTTCTTCAAGGTCCGTCAGCAACTGCACACAGCGCTGGTAATACGCCGCGCCGTCCGGGGTCGGATTGACTTGCCGGGTGGTGCGCTGCAACAACTGCACGCCGAGGTGTGCCTCCAGTTGTTTGATCATGATCGTCACCGAGGCACGCGGCAGTTGCAGGCTGTCGGCGGCCTTGGCGAAGCCGCCCAACTCAACGATTCGGGTGAAGACGCGCATGGCGTTAAATCGGTCCAAAGCTGGGTAAACTCCAGGGATTATTTAGAAAATCATAATAGTGATAGCGGTTTTAGCCGCTTTATCCCTGAGTTGTCGAGGAGAACAATGGGCCTTTCCCATCAAGGAGCTCCCCCGATGCACACTCGTCAACTTGGCAAGAATGGCCCTCACGTCTCCGCCATCGGCCTCGGCTGCATGGGCATGACCGATTTCTACACCACCGGCAGTGATACCCAGGAAGCGCTTGCGACCCTGCACCGCGCCCTTGAGCTGGGCGTCACCTTGCTGGACACCGCCGACATGTATGGCCCCTGCACCAATGAAGAACTGATCGGCAAAGCCATCGCCGGCAAACGCGATCAGGTGTTCCTGGCCAGCAAGTTCGGCTTTGTGCGCGACCCGGCAAACCCCGCGGCACGCGGTGTGAATGGTCGCCCTGAGTACATCCGCACGGCGATTGACGGCACCTTGAAGCGCCTGGGCGTAGACACCCTGGACCTTTACTACCAGCATCGCGTGGACCCCGAGGTAGCCATCGAAGAAAGCGTCGGGGCCATGGCCGAGTTGGTCAAGCAAGGCAAGGTGCGTTACCTGGGCCTGAGTGAAACCTCGGCCGCCAGCCTGGAACGTGCCCACAAGGTGCACCCGATCAGCGCCTTGCAAAGTGAATACTCGCTGTGGAGCCGTGACCAGGAAGACAACGGTTGCCTGGAGGCGTGCGAGCGTCTGGGCATCGCCTTTGTACCCTACAGCCCACTGGGGCGCGGCTTTCTCACTGGCACCTTGAAAAGCCCGGAGGACTTCGCGGCCGACGACTATCGCCGCTCCAGCCCAAGGTTCCAGGGCGAGAACTTCGCAAAAAACCTGTTGCTGGTGGATAAGGTGCGGGCGCTGGCCGCCGAAAAAGGCGTTACGGCCGGGCAATTGGCATTGGCCTGGGTACTCGCCCAAGGCGATTACCTGATCCCGATCCCGGGCACCAAACAGCGCAAGTACCTGGAAGAGAACGTGGCGGCCGTCGACATCGTCTTGAGCCCTGCCGAATCGGCAGCGCTGACGTCGATCTTCCCCGCCGGCGCGACGGCAGGTTTGCGCTACAGCGAAGCCTCGATGAGCCTGGTGAATCAGTAGCCGGCGTGACCCGGGCGCCCGCGTGTGGGGGCGCCCGATTTTTCTTGCACCATGGTACCTAAAGGTCCGTCTTACCAAGCCGATAGCCCGATGAAGCTCTAACAAAGCCGCGTCGATAATAAACGCTTCGTAAGGACGACCTCATGCCCCCAATTCGCTCCATTCAAACCCGCTATACCCTGTTTCTGGTGCTGTTCGTCCTGGTGCTATTGGTGCTGACGGTGGTGGGTATCGGCCAGTTGGTGGCCCCCAAGCTACGGCTAACTGAAGAGCAGGTGGTGCTCAACCGCGTCGCTGAGGTGGCCGAACAGATCAAGGGCGAGCTGAACAAGGTCCAGGCCCAGCAACGCAGCATCACCCAAACCATCCCTCTGCTCGACAGCGATGCCATCGACAAAGTCCTGCCCGGCCTGGTGGACCAGTATGGCGAGCTGAAAGTATTCGGCGGCGGCATCTGGCCGCTGCCTAACCAACGTACGCCAGGGCGTAACAAGCACAGCACGTTCTGGCACCGCGATGCTTCGGGCAAGCTGGCCGTCAATACCTTCTGGAACAGCGACGCCGCGCCTAATTACTACGACCAGAGCTGGTACAAAGGCGGCCTCGCCTCGCCGCGCGGGCAATGCGCCTGGGCCGCCGCCTATAAAGACGATGCCAGCCAGGAGCCGCGCACCAATTGCGCCATGGCGATCCAGCGTGACGGCGCTGCCTATGGCGTCGCCACCATCGACGTGACACTGGGGTTCTTCAATGACCTGGTGGCCAACAAAGAGAAAGACATCGGTGGGCAGATGCTGATCGTTGAAGGCGACGGCAAGATCATCAGCAACAGTTCACGCATCAACAGCCCGGTGGTGTTGAAAAACATCAGCGAACTGGCCGGCACCTCGGCGTTTGCCGCTCAGGTCAGCAAAGCCCTCGCTCATCGCGACCAGGGGCTTCAACGCGCTGAGTTCGACAACCAGGGCGTGGCCAGCACCTTCTACCTGCGGGCGATCGAAGGCACCCCTTGGTTCCTCGCCACCGCCTTGCCGACGGCGCTGATCACGGCCCAGCGCGATGACGTGCTCGGCAGCCTGGCCATGCTGCAAATTCCCATGGTGCTCCTGCTGGTGCTGCTGGCGTTCTTTGCAATCCGCCAACTGGTGCAGCGCATGAAGACGCTGAAAACCAATATCGACGCGCTGTCTGCCGGCGATGCCGACCTGACGCGCCGCATTACCATTCGTGCCGAAGATGAACTGGGCGCCATCGGCCACTCGGTGAACCACTTTATCGTCTACTTGCAGAACATGATTGGTGAAGTCACCCAGGCCACGGGGGCCATGTCTTCGGGCCTTGAGCAACTGCAAAAAACCTCGGCGCACACCAACCAGATCCTGGTACGCCACGCCTCGGAGACCGACCAGACCGTCACCGCCATCACCGAAATGAGCTCGACCGCCGACACCGTTGCGCAAAACGCGGCGGAAACCGCCTCGTTCACCCAGCGCGCCAACGAGCACGCCGACCGCTCTCGCGTGGTTGTCGGCGAAGCGTCCAGCAGCGTCAGTGCCCTGATCGGCGAAGTCGCCAGCGCGACCCACACCGTTGAAAACATGCGCCAGGATGCTGCGCGTATCACCGAAACCCTTGGCGTCATCGGCGCGATTGCCGGCCAGACCAACCTGTTGGCACTCAACGCCGCGATTGAGGCTGCCCGCGCCGGCGAGCAAGGCCGCGGTTTTGCGGTGGTGGCCGACGAGGTCCGGGCGCTGGCCGCGCGTACCCAGGCCAGCACCTCACAGATCAACGAGATGCTGGCACGCCTGACGACCGGGGTAAGTTCGTCGGTGGCCGCCATGGAAAACACCCAGGCCAGTTGCCAATCGGCGGCGGATGCTACGGCGCGGGTCAACACCGGGCTTGACGAAATGGCGGGGTCGGTCAGCCATATCAACAACCTCAGCACCCAGATCGCCACGGCCGCCGAGCAGCAAAGCGCGGTGACCGAGGAGATCAACCGCAGCATGGTGCAGATCCGACATATGGTCGACGAGTTGGTGGAAAGCGGCCATGCCACTGAAACCAATACGCAAAGCCTGTTGAATGCGAATGGCCGGGTGATTGCGCTGATGAGTCGCTTTAAAGTCCGTTGATCAATTGCCTCAGTACTCCCGTGCAAAGCGCGGGAGTCGGACTATTCTGACAGCTGCGATAGGGTGCCAATACTCGCCACACAGGAGGTGTGTCATGCACGCTGCTGAGCCTTCGGTCCGCTTAGAACAGATCAGTCAGGAATGCTTTATTCAGGCGCCTCCCGAGGTCGTCTACGACTATGTGACCCAGCCTGATCGCTGGCACGAATGGCACCCCTCTTCCCTCAGTGCCGACACCGGCACCACCGGTTCGCTTGCGGTCGGCGCGCGCTTTAGCGAAATCATCGACTTGCTCGGCGTGCGCGTCCCCATGAGTTATCGCGTGCAGGTAGCCTGCCGCCCCAGTGAATTCAAAACCGTCTTCACCTCCCTGGCCGTCGACGGCACCATTCACTATGTCTTACAGGCTGACAGCGGCGGCACCCGGTTCAAGCGCGTGTTGACCTACGAGACCGAGTTGCAGCTTGCCACCTTGCATGAACGCATGGTCGCCCTGTCAGCCATTGCGCTGGACCAGCTCAAACATCGGTTGGAAAACACTGCCTTCGTATAATTTTGAAACATTACAACCGCGTCCTGCTGGAAAAAGCAGGGAGAATGCCCGGCTTATTGCCCTGCATTCAGTGAGACATCCCATGAAAACCACCTTGCGCCTGGCCCTGCTTTCAGCCCTGTTCACCACCACCCTGGCGCAGGCCGCCGACCTGATTGCCATTGACGTCCATCGCGACGCCAACTGCGGCTGCTGCAAGAAGTGGATCAGCCACCTGGAAAGCAACGGGTTCAAGGTCAATGACCATGTGGAAGCCGACATGAGCGCCGTCAAGCAGCGCCTGGGCGTAGCGCCGCGCCTGGGCTCGTGCCATACCGCGGTGATCGACGGCAAGTTCGTCGAAGGCCACGTGCCCGCCGAGCAGGTACTGGCCCTGCGCAAGCGCGACGACTTGCTGGGGATTGCCGCGCCAGGCATGCCCATGGGTTCGCCGGGCATGGAAATGGACGGCATGAGCGATGCCTATCAAGTCATCGGCCTGACCCGGGAAGGTCAAGACGTGGTGGTGGCCGACTACCCGGCCCGTTGATTGATGCTCGCCGGTTACCTGGGGCTATTTTTCGCCGCCTTCGGTGCAGCCACGCTGCTGCCAATGCAATCGGAGGCGGTGCTGGTGGGCCTCTTGATCAGCGGGCATTACAGTGTGTGGGGGCTGCTGTGCATCGCCACCGCCGGCAATGTACTCGGCTCGGTGGTCAATTGGTGGCTGGGGCGCTCGGTTGAGCGCTTCCAGACGCGGCGCTGGTTTCCGGTCAGCCCACGGCACCTGGAAAAGGCCCGCGTGCATTACCAGCGCTGGGGGCATTGGTCGTTGTTGCTCAGTTGGGTGCCTATCATCGGTGACCCGCTGACCCTGGTGGCCGGGGTCATGCGCGAGCCCTTCTGGCGCTTCCTGCTGTTGGTTACCGTTGCAAAAGGCGCCCGCTACAGCGTGCTGGCCCTGCTGACGGTGAACCACCTGGCAGCCGCATAACCCGGCTTGAATGCCTCTGACGGATCGCTGGCGCAGCGCCGGCCTATCTCGCTGCGCTGCGTTAATCCTCGCTTAATCCCCTCGCCACAGCATCCGGACACTGTTGTTTTCGGAGCCTGACCCATGACGCTGATCCGTTCACTGTGCGCTGCCGGCCTGCTGCTGGGCAGCGCCCTTCCCGCCTTCGCGGCCAGCGAAAGTCCCGCCTACGGCCCTGAACTGCAAGGGTTTCAATACCCCTACCCGGTCGAACACTTCACCTTCGAGTCCCAAGGCAAACCGTTGCAGATGGGTTACATGGATGTGCCCGCCGAGGGCAAGGCCAACGGGCGCACGGTGGTGTTGATGCACGGCAAAAACTTCTGTGCGGCCACCTGGGACGCGTCGATAAAAGCCCTCAGCGCCGACGGTTATCGGGTGATTGCGCCGGACCAGATCGGCTTTTGCACCTCCAGCAAGCCGGATCATTACCAATACAGTTTCCAGCAATTGGCGATCAACACCCACCAACTGCTTGAACATCTCGGCATTCAAAAGGCCACCCTCGTCGGCCACTCCACCGGTGGCATGCTCGCCACCCGTTACGCGCTGCTCTATCCGGCGCAAACCGAGCAACTGGGGCTCGTTAACCCCATCGGCCTGGAAGACTGGAAAGCCCTGGGCGTGCCCTACCGCAGCGTCGACCAATGGTATGCGCGCGAGCTTAAACTCAGTGCCGACGGCATTCGCCAATATGAGCTCAACACCTATTACGTCGGGCGCTGGAAGCCTGAATACGAGCGCTGGGTGGAGATGCTCGCCGGCTTGAATAAGGGGCCGGGGCATACCCAGGTCGCCTGGAACTCGGCGTTGATTTACGACATGATCTTCACACAAAAATCGGCAATGTGGGGATGAATGACGGAGCTTATCCGTATGGGGCGGGACGTTCAACGTGTAGCGGGGTGTTGCGGGGATATGGGCGGTTGGCCCTACTCGTATTTCTTACCAGTGATGACCAATGCTGATGGCCCCCACTGCTTCAAGAAGGTTTCAGACTCAGCACTGGTTACGCACCGGGTCTTAACTTCTATCTTCGGGTCTTTCACGTTGTTCTTCTTTGCGTCCTGCAAAATTTGCTCTGTGGTTTTCCTTTCAATCGAACTGACGCCTGTGTAGCAGCTAACCAACCCAAGATACTGTGTGTCTATCAACTTTTCTTGCTGACAATAGTTTTCATATCCTGTTGCTGAAACACAAAAACTAAACACAACATAAAAGAATCCCATCTACACCACTCCTTGGTTGTCCTAGAAAACAGGTTCACAGCATTCACATCTTTGCACGTAGTGTGTTAGTTGCTGACTAGCTTCAACAGTGATGATAAAAGCCGTCAGTCCAAACCTAGACGCACAATTCCTCAATGTTGCGGCTGTGTTGAAGGTTTTAAAGCTGTACATCTCATAAACGTTTGAATCATATCCCTTCTGAATGTAGACATTGTGGAGTTCATCCATAGTACCTCCTTTCATGTCTGGCACTACGTCGTGCAGTGCCTTGCGACACACACGAAAGGTAAAGCGACACACACAACATGTCAACAAGATAAGAACACAGAACAGACAAAACACAGGTTACAAAAACGAGAAAACCCGCTCATGGCGGGCTTCTGGCAAGCGTATTACAGAGCTATCGTTTAGTCTTGGGAATATGTATGTCTTCAATGCGTTGTGCCTGCTCTGAGGGCACACACGGCCCCACCATGTGAAACACTTCACTACCCGGCATTGTGTTACGCGCATCCTCTGCCGCTTGGTCAATGCACTCCTTGTATGTTGGAAAGTCACCACCTGATTTAGTCATTGGCAGGCATTCGCCAGTGCTAGCTATGCACATAGAAACAAGAAACGAAAACACAGTAATCTCCTACATCAATCAAACTTAGTGAGCTTGTCACGTGCTTTGATAAGGTCAGTCTTCACCCGGTCAAGCTCAACCTGTAGGTGCTGCTCCTGCTCTTCAAGGTTGGTAATGAGGGTTTCAATACTCTTCTTGTACGATGCTTCTACCTCATCAAGCGTAGAGGCTGTGACGATTCTAGGTGATTCCGTCTGTGCTGGTGTATGTGTCGCTGTGCTACCAATACTCTTTGAGGACTTTGGCTTTAACCAACGATCAAGCCCGCCATAGGTGATTTCAAGCTCTGTACCCTTGATACGCTCGTGAAAGCTCTTGCGTGACTCTTTATTGGCTTCAGCCTTACGCCATTCTGCAATGATCTTTGCCTTTACTTCTGGGGATTTTGCCTGTGCCATCGTAGAAGCTCCTGTGAGTGTCACACCCGGATGTTGTGTGAGCCGACTGTAACACACAAAATTGCACACGCACAAATCGAAACCCTCGGCAGCACACTCACATCAACCTTCGGGCGCTGTAGAGACGGGAGTGGTGAACCCTTTATGCCGAATGCCATGTGCACGTTCAGCACGTCTGACAACCAACCTAGCCTCAAGGGACGGGTGCTTTCGTTCGATACTCTCTTCATAGATGTAGTTGGTGTCTTCCCAGAAAAGACAAATCTTGTCTACAAAGTCCTCTAACATCTCTCTAGGGATTTGCATTGACTGCACTGAAGGCGCTTGGTCTGCCAACGTCGAGTGTAAGAACGTGTTATCAGGATCGTGGTACATAGGCCAAGATCATGGCGAACACCCCACAGTCTTGCACTAGAGTTGCCATCACCATGACGACACACATTGCCTACCAACATAAGAAGATCAAGTGACTCAAATGATGCGAATGAAGGGAGAGTGATATCCCGCAACCTTTCAAACACTGTATTCAGTTCATCACCCCAATACACAGTGTGAACAGAGTTCGCACCCCGGCGATTGGATACGGGGAACGGATTTATGCCCAACTCCTGCTGGCAACCTGCTAGGTAGGTTCGTATCTGCTGCTCCCAGAGAGACTGGATTGATAGACAGAACGTCATACGTGTTTTGAAGATCAACTCACTGAGGTCAGAAGTCATGAAGTGGGAAACCGGATCATCTGATTTGTCCCACTCTGCTACCTGAGCATCAAGAGCATCTAGCGAAGGATTTACAACAAGTGTTAAGAAATCCTTTGCAATCGACCCATACCGATATGTGTAAACATCGGCCATGCAGTTCTTCCATGTGAAAATCTCAGACATCACAGCATCCCCCTGATTATTAGCCCTTATACACCAAATAGAAGACTCGCCCTTGGGCCGTCAGTGTCTTAATCGCGTCCAGCCGACAGCTTTCAGCAGCATGTGGATGACTCCACCGAACGTCAGTATCATAAGCAGCAAAGCCCAACATAGAGAAAAGCGAAGCGTATGGACAGGAAGTGGATAATAGGGATTTCAGTAGCAGTTGTTGTGAGCATCCTGATTGCGATCGCACCGTGGGCTTACACATTCGGTAATTCGCCATTCAGTACGAACCCTGCTAACTGGGGAGTATTTGGGGACTACTTTGGCGGCGTGCTTTCCACCATTATCTCTATATTTGGCTTCGCTGCCGTAGTTGCGACTATAAACCTTCAAAGCAAAGGCATTAAAGAGCAACTCGCTGCCATCAGACGAGATGAGCAAGCTAGGGATGACGAGGTATACAACCGACAGGCTCTTCAATGCCTAGAAGAAGCTTTGAGAAAGCTTGATGATCCTATAACTGGCAAAATAAACGACACTAAGATAGGTTGGCTCGATTCTGCGAGACTAATACTAACCGCAGGAGAGCTAGCAAATCGTATACAAAGCGAAAGCATGCGAACGATTTACGCAGCATCCGCAAAATTGATCAGATCAAAGTTTCAGGTCCGGCTTGATCCAAGTACAAATCAGGAAACTCTTCAACCAAGTTATTTCAGTGGGCCGAACTGGGAAGATTTCTACCAAAATCGGGCGACTGGAGGCCTAGAGAAGCACTCTGTCTACATAGTTTATAAGTTCACTAGCTGGGACCCCGACGAAGCTGATGTCCTTGACTCAATCATCGGGAAAATCGATGTAGACAGGATTAGTAAAAGGTACTTCGGAGCAGTAACGTATCTAAGCGATGAAGAGAGAAATTCTCGAAATCCCCCGCCCCGCCGTAAAAAGAGGCCGCAAGGAAGTTAAACTCGGAATTTCGTCAGGAAATATAAGCTGGAGGGGTTGTGATGGGCGCTGTGGGTGTTGGAAAAGCCGGTTTCAAGCGAGGGGTATCAAGCAACAAACGACGACCAAAATGGGAATCGTTCTTAATTCTAAAATAAACCTGAGTGCCCCTGAGAGCCTGCCCAAGCTGTTTACTTCTTGAAGGTGACGTTGAGGCTTAACATAAGACGACGCACTGTTGTGGGAGTCCAAAGGCCACCACGTGAGGTGTGTTTACCCTTACTGTTCAGACAGTCAGCGAGAGACTGAAGTGTGTTACAGCCTTGGTAGAGACACGCCATTACATGAGGGGCTATGCCTTCACGGTGAGCATCAATCTTTTCAGCCTTGATGGCATTCATGTTGTCAGCGTTGCCCTTTGCACGGCCTTTAGAGAGAGCCTGTGAGCGGCGTTCCACTTTGGCTAAGCTCTCTTCACAGCCACTGTCTGCACGCTCCTGTAGAGCCTTGAGGGCGTCCTTTGTACGTTGGCTAATGAATGCACGCTCCTGTTCTGCCAGTGCTGCAAACAAGTGCAGTTGAAACTTGTCAGCTTGCGGCATGGTTGCCACCTTGAAGTCAACACGCTTCATCAGGCTGGCTATGTGCTCAACGTCCCGTGACAAACGATCAAGCTTAGCCACCACCAAGGGCAAACCCTGTGCAATCGCCTTGGAGCACTCAGGACGTTCTAGGGGTGGTGTTGTACCAGAGATTGTTTCAGAGAATTCAGCTACCACAGTCCAGCCATTTTGCTTGGCTGCTGTTTCAATGTACGAACGTTGAGCCTCAAGACCTAGCCCACTCTCGCCTTGACCT
The DNA here is from genome assembly GCF_001728855.1 of Pseudomonas sp. AP19. Taxonomy (NCBI): domain Bacteria; kingdom Pseudomonadati; phylum Pseudomonadota; class Gammaproteobacteria; order Pseudomonadales; family Pseudomonadaceae; genus Pseudomonas; species Pseudomonas sp. AP19. Next base: position 46,712 of record NZ_LXJP01000028.1, read on the forward strand.
TTGGTAGAAACCCTGATGTAAGCCACAACGTTCATTGTCTGTATTCCTGTTCACTCTGTGTGTAGTTGTCATTCTACACATCACAAACACACATGACAAATGTATGAACAACCATTACCAGAAATGACAAAGAAAGATTACACAGTGTGTCGGCTCACACCTACGATCTTATGTCAACAGGATTAATTGTTTGTGTTCTATTTGTTGTGTGTTTGTTGGGAATCCTCTTGACTGGACACACCTTAATGTGAGTGTCCCTTAGGGTGTGTGGACCTTCATGCTCTCGCATCAAGAGGATTACCACTTGAGAGGTAATCCAATACAAACACCTAACATATCCATCACCAGCCAATCAGCGTACCCGCTGGAGCCGCCATAGGCTCAATGGTTTATCTGTTCATTGGAGATGAAGGGGAATACTGCTTATGCCTCGGGGCATGGGGCTGTGACTCTCTGAACGTCCGTTCAGGGGTTATATCATTGAGAGTTTGTCACAACCGCTCTGGACTGAGAGCCTTATAAACCGGGGCTTCCAGCCGAGTGAGACACATTTTTAGTGGACACTATTTCAGAACACCTTACGGCGTCTGAGAGAGAGTTTGCACAGAATGTGGTTGACACGTGCGCTAGGATGTGAATCCGTGGTGACTTCTTCGATTATTTTTCACTTTTGTGCAAAAATCTCTTGCATGTGCAAAATGATCCTGCTTAACAACACAGCACAAAGTGAAACTACCCTCAAGTGTCACCAGCACTGGCAATACGACACCAAGCTAACAAACCTCTCAAACACACTCCCATCAAGATATTCACACTCACGAGGTGGTATCCACAGAAAGGAATACTCTAACAGATAATAGATAGCAAGCTAACGATATTGCTACAGCCTGCCTGATGGATAGTTTTAACAGTAGTATTACTCTCTGAACGTTCGCTCAGAAGCTTAGACGCATTGTGTCGTGAGACACAGTGATAAACCAGTCAAACAAGAAACATAACAACCAACTACTAAATGAGCTAACCGCTCATGGATAGTGCAGAAAGCCTGTCAGGATGACAAAGAGTAAACCCGTGTCGGAACGACACAGAGTAATTATCCTTTGATGTTCTTGTTTTTATTATTTGTTGTGTGGGAACCACATCAGGCAAGAACACTTGAAGTGATATACCACTCTGAACTGACGTTCAGGGAACAGGCTTTTAGGTGCGAACTCAATTTAAACTTTGATATTCTAGCAAACCTATGATCCGCCTTTGATTAGCTCTTCTTATATCCTGCCGTAATTCAAGCAGCGTTGAATTCTTGCCATTCCCACTGTGCAAGCGAGTAGGAAGCGGCCACATCGTCAAGGTCGGGCCAACCCCCGTCATCACGCTGGGCGCGGTCACACTGCGCCTGTAGGCGCTTCACCAAGGCCGGGTTACGGTGGAAGTGTCGTTCTATCCCGCCAATGGCTAGACGTGCAGCAGCAGCAAGGTAGCGGGCTGTACGCTCGCAAATGGGATCACCTGTCAGTGCGCGAAACTTTGCCACCAGCTCAGCAGTGGAAATGACGTTGAAGCAGATAACCTTACGCACATCACGGGGACGCACATTCAACTTACCGCCACTATCACCGACAGCGATATAAAGACCAGCCATCACAGCGTCATCAATGAACGACAGTCCATTAGCCATAGCCATACGGATGAGGTGTGCTTGAGGATTGGGCTTCACTTTGGGCTTGGGGCCGCGCTTGGCCTTGGGCTTATCTTGGGTGTTGTCGAAATCTTGGTTGGCAGCAGTAGTGCCGGGTGCGAGGTGTAAAACGAAGGGCGTAGCAGATTGCATAGGGTTCTCCTGTAGTCAGTTCGGTATGTGGGTCACTTCCTTCGGCGTGTTCGCCGGGTTGGTGTTGATCGCCGGTATTGGCGAGGACGGATTATACTCGCAGATTGCCATCACGTCAATCGAAACATGTTGACGCGGTGTATACTAATACTGTAGCGAACAAACCAACAGGCTAGCCATTGAAGACGCCGCCAAATCGCCAGTACACTGAGGAACGACCAATGGAACTGGGGCCAAGGAACGATGACACCTCTCGAAATACCTTTCAGCACGGCTCGCCAGTTGTTCGACTACGTGACGCCTCTCAATCCAGTATGGGATATAGGCCGCTACATTTTCAGAGGTCAACCGAGCGACAGGTACAAACTCACCCCGTCTGTATGTCGGCGTGGGGCTGGATCATTCGCCTACGGTTCACCAAGAAGGATGTTTGACGCCTCAAGTTCTGGGCAAGTGTCGTTGGAGCTGGACATTCTCAAGAGGTTTTTAGACGGCTGTGACAGGTCTGGGTTGATCGTTCCGGGTTACACAGAACAACTGAAAAGCGTGTTCCACGATGGGCTGGACTCATTCCTAAGCCCTCACATTCCTTGGCCCTCTCCCGACCTTTACGAAATCATGGCTGTTGCACAACACTACGATGTGCCTACTCGCCTATTAGATTGGACAGAGAGAGCTTTTGTTGCGTGTTACTTTGCCGCGTCATCAGCTAACTTTGAGATTGATACTCGAACTGCACGTATCGCCATCTGGGCACTTGATACAACTTATGCCAAACATTGGACGACCGTGAAGGTAATTAGGACACCGGGCGGCACAAGCAAGAATCAGGCAGCTCAGTCAGGTTTGTTTACCACGCACAATGTAAAGGAATACAGCTTTAACGACTTCTACCAAGTGGAAGCTCTAGAGGAAGTGGAAGAGATTTACAAGGTGACTGGTGCTCATAATCCACTCGTCAAGATAACTTTGCCTGTCAGTGAAGCCCCAGACTTATTGAATCTGTGCTCACGATTTGGGGTTGATGGCTCAACATTGTTTCCCGGTTTTCATGGCGTGGCGAAGAGTGTAAGGGATTGGGCAAACGTTGAAGTAGGTGTTAGACCGTCTAGGTCACTTCAAGACGAATGTAACGCTGAAAGTTATGACGATGATCCTGACTTCCACTGAGCACCAAGGAGCCGAGTTTGGCACCAAGCCATGAAATTTCAGTCGAGCCATTGAAAAGCCACTATCCAGCCCCCATGTCTTGGTGACACCGTACCTAGCGGTTAATTGAGCCACACTAAGAAAGGATGCAACGGATGATTAGAGTGCTACTAACCCTCGACCTCATAAAATCAGAAGACGAACGAACGAAGTTCTATGCTTTTTTGAGTGAAAAGGGATGGAAAAAAACCAAAGACGTTGATACCGTTTGGACAATTACGTTCCCAGAACTTAACGACGGCATTGCAAGTTCACGCAAAGAGGCAAAAGTAAAAATCAGAGATATTTTTTATGAAGCCGCTAAAAAACTCAAGCTAAAAGAGATTTCCTACATTGCTCAAATAGGCAATCAGGAATTCATCAGCCGCGTCATCGAAAAGAGAAACGGCGAGTATGGTTGTTTTGCTAGGGAACTCTATCCATCTAAAGTTTAAACTAGGAGAAGCCCGGCGATAAGCGCCGCCGGGCTTCAAGCAGTTGGCAATCCAGATACACCATTACCCGGTGTAACTCCAGCGTGTTTATGTGTATCAAATGGAATCCCGTTGAATGTCCATGTTCCGCTGATAGTGGTGTTGCCTGTCCATGTTGTATTGGCAACATTCACTTTCAGAGAAGAGGCATTGATAGAGACACTGTTGCTTGCGTTCAGCTCAATGTCTTTAGCAATGACTTTCACTGTGAACTGTGAGTTGATTTCAACGTTGCCGTCTGCTTTGAGAGTGAAGTTTACTTCTGCACCAGTCCCTGTGTTGTGGATGATGGTTAGATCATTCGCATCTCTTGGGAGCTTCAAGCTCTGGAACTGCTGAGCGATAACACCCGGTGGAGCTAACCCCGGAAAGAATACAGCGTCCATCTCATCTTTCATTCTGTTGTTAGCTACTTTGGTAGGATTGGAGTTTGAAGCAATCTTGAAGTTATCAAGGCTGTTGTCAGCAACGTCGCACCAACCTTCGTCGCCAACCTTTACCGGAAACAGAATCGCGCTATTGTGAGTTCTGGTATGGGCAATAGGGACATTGAGAATGTGCAAGTCATCCATGTTTTCCCCGTCGTCGGTGTAGCGTTGAATCAAAGACTTCACTGTCACGGATGGAACAGCTGTGTTATTGACGCCAACTACAACAGCGGGAAAGCCTGTTCTAGCGTTGTCGTTGTGGTTATGAATCTCTGTTTTGATAACGTCGATATAGGAGGCATTTGGATAGGTGATGTTGAACATTAAGCCACCTTGCTTAGACGTACTGGGAGCGGAATCTCAGGAAGAGGGAGAGCATTCCCTTTGTTGTCTTGTAGAACAAAGTAGACTCCACCATTATCTGTCTTTGCACGGAACACTTTGGAAGTGTCGTAAACGTCTTGCTCTTGAAGGAACTCATCAGCAGCAGCCTCAGCCTCTGCTTGAGTTTTAAAATGGGATGGGTATGTGATACCCTCAATTATTACTGGGAACATGTTTGATTCTCCTGTGTTTACTTGGATTTGATTGTTGTGTTTGGGCTTGTTGTGATTGCTGGGTTTGCAGTTTGATTGATGTTAATAGGCGAAACACTGTAGATAGCGTCTCGGGCCTTCAATGGGACTTGAATGTCAATGTACTGCTTGAGTTGGTCGTTGCCGTTGTTAATCTGCATCCTGAAAGAATCAGATTGAGCAAGAGACGTTCTTACAATCTCTTGCCTCATCATGGCAATGTCTTGGCTTCTTGTGGTTTGGTACTCATTGAGCGTGATGTGGGCATTGACCGTTAAGATGCAACACCCAATCAGGACAGTGAAACAAGCTGCAAGAAGCCAACCCCAAACTTTGTTATCTAGGGCTGGTGACATTAGTTGCCTCTTGCTTGGGACTGTGTAGCAGCGGCTGTTGCTGGACTCAACTTGTTAACAATGTCCTGCATCGTTCTTTCAGTTTCTCGACGATGATCCTCAAGCACTCCTTTCATTTCTTCAGGAGCAACACCGTTCAGGGTGATTGGTGCTTGGTTGAGTGTGATTGTGTTAACAACGTTGTTATTCACGGCAGAAGCGGCGGCTTGTCCGTTTACAGCAGGTTGAACAAGTGGCGTCTTTGGAGTTGCACCCACCATGTTAGGGAAGGCTTTGGGGCCAGCGTCAGGAGCAACAACAGTATCAAGCTTTGGAATGTCGCTACCATCAGTTAGACGCCAAGGCGCTGTGGGATCAACATTGCCAGCAGGATTAGCCATAGGGCCACCGCCATTACGGTCAAGCTCTCGCCTTGCAACAATGTCTGCACGTTGCTTGTCGTCAACTTCACGCTGTTTAACAATCTGGTCATACTTGTCATCATCAATCTTACCAACAAAGTGCAAACCATCTTGAACCTTGCGTAGTAGGAATGTGATTGCATCAGCAAATGCAGCGATTGCATCAACGACAGCCGTAATCACTCCAATGAGAGTTTCACCTACAGTCTTGAACACACCAACATCATCAGCAATACCAAAGGCTTGCTTGATCGTGTGGTAGTAAGTGGTGAGGCTTGTCCCCAGCTCATCCATTGCAGAGCTGAAGTCTTGCATAAACTTAGGATCAAAGTAGCTCTTACCGTTGTTGAACCAGTTGGCAAGCTCGGTCAAACCTTTAACCATGCCTGTGACAGCCGTAAGAACAGTGTCAGAAGAACGGCCCAAAGCTTCAAACTGTGGCTCAATCGCTTTCAGAAACTCTACAAGGCTGCTGTACAGGGCAGGCATTGTGGATTGCAAGCCAGTGTTATCGAATGCAGAAGCCATGTTTGCTTGGTATTGGTTGCCAATTCGGTTATCCCAAGAATCTTGGGTGTTGCGGGCTTTATCCAACAAACCACCATCATTGGCGTGTTGATCCAATGTCTTACCAAGCTCCATCATGAATCTTGTAAATGCGTCACCACTAATCTTTCTGTCTTGACGATCCTTGCCGAAAGCTTTCAAGGCTTCATTACCAGTTAGTTTGCCACCGGATGCTTTCTGCCAAGCCTCAGCACCAAACTCGTTGGCGTGTGCCCCAAGGTGTTCTGCAATTTGGCCTGTCCATTCTTCAGAGAAGAGTTGACCTTTACCAAGGGCTTGACGCATACCAAGACTAATCTTAGACATGTTTTCGTTAGACAAGTGTTGAGCCTTACCATATCTGAGAATACCTTCAGCAGCGTCAGCAGCTTTATCAACTCCAACTTTAGAAGACAATGAACCAACGATTTTAGCGTAGTCTGCTCCAGTCTCTTTTGTAGATAGTCCTTCTGTTTGTGCGAAGTTCTCATAACGGTTGTTCATACGCTGAGCATTTTCTGGGGTTTTATCACCCACAGCTTGGAACTGCCCAAGGCGTTGGTTTCGAGTGTTGGCCGCTCTTTCAGCAGCTCGGGCAAACCCTGTAGATGCGGCAACGATTGCAGCGAATGCAGCCACTACCAGAGCAGCGGAACCAGCTACAGCGCCCAATCCCATTGCAGCCCTACCCAACCCACCTGCAAGACCTTCCAAGCCTCCCAGAGCGCCTTCAGCACCACCAGTAATGCCACCAGCGAAACGACCAACACCACCAAAACGGTGAATGGCGTGACCACCTACACCAAGCAAGCCACCGCCGTGAGCGGATCGTGGGCCACCGTGGGAAGGAGTGTTCGCCTGTCCTGCTGCACGTCTTGCCGCTGCATGCTGTTGTGCTGCTGCACGGGCTGCACGGATTTGGTGTTGTTGTTGGAGGTTGGCTAGACGAGACTGTTGAATCTGGTGTCCCAAGGCTTGAGCGTGTTGCTGTAGTTGGGCTTTGGCGGCGGCTGCCTGTGTACGTTGTGTTGCTGCTGCCAATTGAGCTTGTTTGATTTGCAATGCAACTTGTTGTTGCTGTGTCTTCAGAGCACCCACTTGGTTGGCGTTGTTGATCTTAGTAAACTTGGCATTCTGTAGCTGTGCTAGATGCTCGGCCTGTGTCCGTGCCTTCTGAGCAACAACCATGTTCTTTGCCGCCTGCCCTGCACTACCTGCACCCGCGTTCTTTAAAGCAGCGGTGATAGCCTTTCCTGTTGCCTTGGCTTGAGCCTCCAACTGTTTCAACAGTGCCTTAGCTTGATGGAATCCTCTTTGGTCAACCTTGAAACTAATCTTGGCCTGCAATTCTCCTAGTTGTTCATCGACCATAACTTATACCTTACGTTCATGAATCAATTGAAGTGCACGGCTCTGCACAGCATCACCAGCTTCAGCAATACCATTCAAAGCTGTCTCAGAATCCAACACACCAGATGTTAGATGCTGGGCCATCACTTCAATGTTTTTAGCATCGTCGGCAGTTGGTGCAATGAAGGCTAGCGCCTGCTCAATAGCGTAAGTGGAACGGATTACACGTTCGTCACTCAACACCTTGTCTGCATACTTCAAATCAGTGTAAGAAGCGTGTTTCAGCACTTCTTCACCAAAGCGTTTGCCGTATTCTTTGAAGTCAATCAGAGACAGGATGTAGTCAACGTCAGTGTGTTGGTTTGCAGCCTCCAAGCCTTGGCGGAATAGCTTCTCTACAAGATCAGAGAAGTAGGCTTGATGTGTACGTGTCATTGTCATTATTTTGTGTCCTTTATAAAGAAAGAGCCGACACGGAATGTCAGCTCTTGAAATTGGGTAAGAAAGGAAAGCTCAAAGCTGTAATCAAACAGCCTTCAGCTTTGCATTCTCTTCTAGTAGTTGTTCCATGCGGATGCGGAAACCTTCAGCTTGCATGTTGGTGTAGAACAACTCACGTTCCAGCTTGTCAGCTTGGCGAGAAAGAGTTTCCAGTTGGTCAACAATCAACTTACGATCATAAGCAACCTTGCGTGCTGCCTCACTACATATAGCGTTCTTTGCTTCCTCTTGCTCAAGTGTGCTCACCAACATCTGTACAGCGTAGAGTTGATCGGTTAGAACAAGATGGTTGATGATGTGGTGATAACTGGATGGTGTTGTGGCTTGATACTTTAGAATCAGTGCGTGTTGCCCGTCTGTCATTGTCTTAATCTCCTGTGTCTCTTATTTGCTGAAGTTGAAGGTCAGCCCTTCTTGTGGCTTCACTTTGCCGTAAGCATCAACACCCTTCTTTTCTTGCACCTCAATAGGAACCAAAGGCACAAACTTAGGGCAGTGTTCATTGAAGAATCTGCGGCAAACATCTTGCACAGTTGGTGTGCCTTTGGCTGGGCGTCCGGGTTTCTTCTTCTTGATTGGTAGTGTAACCACCTCAAAGCCAGCGATTGTTTTAGCTTCTTCAATCATGTGCTCAAGGCGGTGGATGTGGTCTTCTGGAAAGCCACACGCTTTGGCACGTGTTAAAGCTTTCTCAAGTGGGGCGATTATTTGTTTGTAGATGCGAGCAGCAAACTTTAGAAGCTGCTCTGCTGTCATAGCGTTGGACATTATTCTGTTTCCTCTTGTTCGTAACGACGTTTACCGTCCCTACGTTGAGAGCGGTTTTTGTCCTTGTGTTTTGGTTTTGACTTAGAAGGGGCAGCGCCCCATTCATCGTTTTCGTATTGGGCAGTGCTCATTACTTCTTGTATCTCTCTTGCAGCATCTGCATTGTTAGCTCAGCAGATGTTAGCTGCGGTGCTGCCTGTGTGAGCGTTACTGTATGTACAGTTGTCTTAGCTACAGACTTAGCGACTGCATTGGCCTTAGAAGCTTTGGCTTTCTGCACTGTCTCTTTCAGATAGTCTTGCTCTTCAACAAGGACTTTGTAGAACTGAAAGAATCCAGCGTCATCTAGGTTGATGGCTGAAGTGGCGAGCACTTCAGCAACATCAGCGTCAAACAGCTTGGCAATAAGCATCTTGCGGTATTGTTGTTCAGTCATCACTTGGCAGCCTTCAATTCTTCAATATCCTTAACAAGCATTGCTGTTTGTGCAGCACGGCCTTTAGCGATGTCTTGTGTTTGTTTCAAGGAAGACTCCAACTGCTCGACCTTCTTGGAAAGGCATAACTCTTCTGCTGTCGTTGCTTCGATCTTGTCATCCAGTTCTTTAACTTGTTCTTGTAGAAGCTTGATTGCATAGTGCAGTTGGTTAGACAATTGACACAGTTCTCGTTTAGTCATTACTTAACCCCCTTCGGCTTATTCAGCTTGACGGCGAACAGAGGGATAGTGCTTGGAGCTTTTGCAGGTACATAGCGGAACTCTTCAGTCAGTGTGTAGCCGTGGGCCAGATGCTCAATGACTTCGGAAAGGAATTTGTTGATTGTCACTTCTTGGATGTAGATATAGCTAGCCATTACTTAGCCCCTTTCATACGAGCACGTACACGCTTATCAAAATCAGCCTGTGCACGCTGTTCGTCTTCTGCACGTAGTTGAGCAGCAATAGCAGCTTCTTCAGCTTTCAAGGCTTCAGCTTCTTGTGCAAACACTTTCTCGTTGTGAGCGTCAATGTCTGCCGTGTACTGCTCATTCACTTCTTTAGTGATAGTCTTGATATCTTCAGCTTGCTCAGATTCTGGCTTAACGATGTAGAGAACTGCACCAAGCCCAAAAGTTCTAGCAATATCAGAACCGCCAGTGTAGAGCTTTGCACCAGCGTCAATACGAGCTTGAGCAGCATTAAGGGCCAGTTGCAGAGTTGTTCCAACAATCTCTTCCAGAGCACCTAGAAACAGCTTGCGTGGTGTCGTGTAGCCTTTAGCAGCGATATCAATCCCGTTATCAATGTCACGGTTGATCTTGGCGTCATCAACATCATGCTTTGCTACGCGGCTTTTGTATTGAGTCAGTTCAAAGTCAATCAGAGACTGAAGTTCATCTTTGTTTGCTTTGCGGATGGATAGGATAGTCATTGTTTGGTTTCCTTGTATTCGATTGGTTTGGTTATTAAGCAGCGTCAATGGCCGCATAGATTTCTTTGAGTTCTGCTGTTTGTAGCTTGGCTGGCTTTTCCATATACACCACTTGCACAACAGACCAGTTCATATTGCTGGCAGTGATGAAAGGATCAGGAGCACGCTTGTAGCCTTTACTAACAAGGTCGTCATACTTACGGAACATATCTACATGAAAGTTGGTGTAGATGATTTCGTACTTGCCTTGGGCTTCATACTTGGCTAAGGCTTCAGCCTTCAGTGTTTGTGTGTCGGTCATCAGAATTCGTATCCTTGTTCTTTGCACCACTGGGAATACTCTTCAAGCATTTCGTCTTCAGAGTCACCAGCGTAGCGGTTAGATTTGATAAACATGAAAGACTCATGTGTTAGGTCGCCTTCATCCAGAGTGGCAAGAAACTCTGTACGCCACATCTCGTTAGAAAGCTGTGTTTGTGTTCCGATTGCAAAAGTGTTTTCCATTGCTCAAGCCTTCTTGTTCAGGAAGTGGCATTGAAGAACACCGAGGGAGTAGCCAATAGCCAAAAAGGCAAAGCAGAAAACACCTACTGTGATTGGGTCAGACATTTTGAGATTCCTTGTTAAGCAGCTTGTAAAGCATGGATTGTTTTCTGTTCTTACTTTCCTCTGGAGTTTCTAGAATCAATGCAGCTACTGCACCTAGGATTTCAGAATCAGAGAGTTTGGAGATTTGTTGTTTGTAGAATTCGAAGATTGAAGTCTTGGCTTGCTCAATCTCTTTATCAGGGTCTTGGTTGTGTCTGTACGAATGGGAGCGGCAAGAGCTACTGCAAAAACGAGATGTTGAACGTTGTGCAGGGTAAAGCTCGCCACACCACCCGCACACTTTAGTAGTGTGCGCCATGTAGATTGTCCTTGTATGTCTGGGGTGTGAGCGGGAGTGGAACGGTAAAAGATAAGAGCACAAAGAAAAGCAGCACTTAGGCTGCTTCGCTCTGTACAAGGAATTAGTTAGGGTTTCGCACCAGCTACCCTGAAGCTGTGAAAAAGTTGCTGCTCACTGCTTATTGAGTTTTGCCCTGTGCTATCTTGTTGACTCATTGCGAATCAACATGAATCTGAATTAGGGGTAGTGGGCCACACCGTACTACCAAACGGCTCTTTCACCACTAAGCCAAGAACCACCAAGGCCGCTGTGATGTGTGTTCAAGTTACCGCATAAACTACTTGATAGAGTTTTTGAGGATGCTGTGTTTTGTCAGCATTGCGGAAAGACAGGCTATTCATCGCTAACCACCTGTTAGAGCTACTGGAAGACGTCCCCGTCTCGCGATTGCCTCTCGCCAAACAACGTTTAAAAGAAGGCGAGAGAATACAAAAGATGTCCGGGCTTTGAGCACCCGCCCGGAAGGCTTGGAGGCTTGGAGGCTTGGAGGCTTGGAGGCTGTAACATAGTGGGGCTATGTCACATTTGCTCATCACTGGTTGAAGAGGCCAGCGAGGCTACAAGATGTTTAGAAAGGAGGATAACTAAACAAAAAGTATTCAGGAATTTGGTAGCAGAAAAGAAAGCTCTATAACTTTCCCTCTCTACACCTATGTTATATCACAGCTTTGACAGTTGTCTACTACTTTGTGTCACTTTATGCAACTTTTTTGACAACTATTTTCACACTCGTTAATACAACCGCCATTTCTGTTTGTGTATCTGAAACAGGGAGCAGCAAGCTTGTTTGGTTGTTACGGTTTCTGTTGTGTTGTTGTCTCGCCACTTCAAGAGTTAACCCACGCTGTGAGGCTTTCTGCTGCCCTCTACAGGGCGAGAGATGTTTATTCTAAGCCTTGGACTGCTCACAGTTTAGAACTGCTCACACGTTGCCGTGTGCAGCCTCAAGGCTTATCGCATTTGAATGTGATTCACTTTAAAGCTGACTACCCTATCAAACAACAAACAACATAACATTCAAAAAGAGAGTAAGCCTCAAAGGGTTGTCTGCTGTGAACGATGTTCACAGTGTGCCCTTTGGCCTTGTGCCTAATGATGGTGGTTTGTATTGTTTGTTGCTTGAGGGAGTACAGACGACAACGCGGGTTGTCAGGGAATACCACTGTGAACGATGTTCACGGGTTACTACTTGAGGTGTTGTATCACGCTGTGGGTGTAACCTTCAGAGCGGTTATTCTGTGCAGTTTGTCACACTCTGAAATGGCTGGAACCCTTGATTGGCGAGGGTTACAGGGCATATGGGGTACACTTTTAGTGGACAACATTTCACAGCAGATAGAGCGGTATGCCTCAAGGTTTATGCAAAGATATGTTCTGCACGGTCAGACAGGTCACAGAAGTTTGCACCACCAATGAAAGCGTTGTAACCGTGAGCTTCAGCAGCCATACGGACAATCTGAGCTTCAATGCGGGAAGTGCGTTCTGCTTCAGTTTCTGGCAATGGGCAGAAGTCTGCACAATCGTTTTCATCACCGAAGCTAGCAAGGAAAGTTGCAGTGCTGGTCATACGCTTGACATGCTGCTCAGCATCCACAACAAGGCGCTGCACTGCTTCCTGAGCCTTTGTAGCAAGACGTTCTTGGTTACGTGCCAATGTGTCTTGTTGACGAGCTTCAGCAGCTCTCAGAGGTGCACGTAGTTCGAACTTCAGGCAATCAATCTCGTTGTCCATTGCATCGTTCTCAGAAACCATGCCGTGCATTAGATCGAACAGAGTATTCTGTGCATCTCTAGACAAGCCAATGTGTGCAAAGTCACCACGTGTATACTCTCTTGCAATGGATGCGAACTCTTCAAGCTCACAACGAAACTCAGCGTGGCGGATAAGCTCTTTAATCAACATGGCAGAGTTAGACAACTTCTGCCCTTTCATCATTGGTTTGAACTCTGCACGGCTTTGAATAGCTTCAACAGCAGCAATGATTTCAGGTGTCTTAGAAGTGGCGTCATCTAGGATGGCTGCAAACTTATCGTGTTCCTTGTTTGCACGGTCAACCAGCTTATCAAGTTTGGCAAGAGAGGCTTGGCGGCGGGATTCAGTAAGCTTAGCTTTCTTGCAGAAGGCAACGATTGTCTCTGTACCAATGAAATCGAAGATACGATCCAATACGCCAGCTTCATCAGAAGCAACGTAGAGTTTAGGAAGAATATCGGTACGGTACATGAACACACCAGCGTTGTTGCTGTGAGTGTTGGAGTGGCGACGGTTCAGATAGGCAGGAGCAACAATAAGGTTTTCAGCATTCATCAAACCAAGCACTGTTTCATGTTTGGTTGGGGCAACGTGACAGATGTGGAAACTGTCCTTGCCACTCATAACGTTGGCTGTCATACGGAGTTTTACAACGCTGTACAGGTCAACTAGGTTATCAACCGATCCTACAAGGGTGTCAAAGATTGCTAGGGTGCCAGCTCGTTGGGCTTCTCTTGTCAGGAACAGGAAGAAATGGTTAGAGCGTGGGATTGTGAACTCTTTTCTTCTGGAGACATTCTTGTTCAGAGATTTGCACGCTTCAGAGCAGTAGATTGTAGAGGCGTGAGCAGGACGGAATCTGTTAGAGCATCCTGTAGCTTTGCAGCGTACTTGTTTCTTAGCTGGGGATTTCTTAACGGCTGTTTGGGTTGTTACTGTGGTCATTGTTGCTTTCTCCTGTCAGGATCGAAAATTGGGATTTGGTTTTTGCAGCGTTGAACTGTTTGCGGCAGTCAGCAGAGCAGAACGGGTTCGGCTTAGCTTTGGCGTGAGTCGTCCCACAGTTGCGGCAAGTGCAGATTGTTGCGGACATAGAAGTATCTCCTGTGAGGGATGAGCCTAAAGGCTGTGTTTTGGTTTGGGCTTGTGTGTAACTGGTGGTGTTGCGTGGGAGGTACTAACATTGCGTTAGATAAATCCTTCCCTACATGTATATGTTAACACGGAAACTACCCATGTCAACCCTTTAGACAGATATTTAACACAAAAGCAACAACTATTTTCGCACTTCCTTACATGCGAAAGTTAAACAAAAACCCGCTTCAGCATCACACCGAGCGGGTTCCTATCATTTGTCAGGCGGCACGTACTCCAACACACTCTTACCGGCGTAGCTGGATGGTGCATTAGCAACGTTGTCGTTACCTTCTTTGGTTTTGATTTTCCCGTTCTTACGGCCTTTGTTATTCCTGATTTTTACAGCAATGTTTCGAGTGTTGGAATAAACAACCTGCTCAAAAGCCAGTTCAGGGAAAATCCCGTCTCCTGTTTGTGCGTTCTCTTCAAAGGCAACGTTAGTGAAGACACAAGGGCCATAAACACCAACAGTCAATCCGCCTAGCTTCTCAATCACTTGGAACTCTTCCGAGTTTTGCCACATGCTGATTAGCTGACGTTTCACAGCTTGAGAAGACTTAGACTTCTCTTGAGGTGTCAGAATAACTTCAGGGATTGTGTCCCTTGTGAACTGTGCAATCACTTCAGGCAAAAGCTTGTTGATAGAGCCTACAGTGCTAATCTGAACAGGCGTCACAACCTGCGTGTTGTTCTTGTACTGCTTGTCACGTGGCATGTACAAACCATTTGCGTCAGTAGACACATGGTTGCCCGTATCAAAAGAGAAAGCAGGGATTGCACCCAAGGTAGATGGTCGGTTGATATTGAAGTCAGCATCAGACAGAACACCACTGATGGTGTACTTTGGGTTCTCTCTTGTTGTGTGGTCTGTAATCAAACTGCCGTTAGAAAGTGGGTGCTTGGAGATGGCAGAGCTATATTGCTCTGTGATGCGAGTGATTGCATCGAAGTAGATTGCATCAAATGTCTTAGTGAGAATGACGAATCCAGAAAATGAAGCGTCCATATGTTTGTTCCTTATATTGGGCGTGCAGAGGGCCACAAGCCTGATTGAGAGGCTTTGTAGTGTTATTGGTATGCTGAGTTACGTTTGCAGCTTGAGTGGCTGTATGGCTGTGTAAGAGCGTTACACTGTCACTGCTTTGTAGATATCGACCACACGGCCACGGACAATAGTCTTCAAAGGCTTGTCGAGTTGGTCGATATAGGTGATTGGCTGCACTGGCTTAACTTCCCAAGACGCTGGGTTAGCTTCCATCCAATCCAGAGAGCGTACAAAGGCTGTAGCGGCTCGCTGTCTTGCTGGGAGTGTCAATGCTGGGGTGTGTTGCTCAAGAAGGCTCAGAACGCTTTCAAGTAGGCTTGGCGGGTTATGCTGGTCTTCAGCTTGTGTGATTGCTTCCATACGTTAAGCCACAAACTTAAACTTGACGCTCTCAAGCATCTTGCCTGTGTCGTACAACGGACGGTCGAAGCCTTTAGCTGCAATCGTTCTGGCACTGTTGCTACCCGGATAGTTGGCAATCGTAATCTTGATTTCTTCAGCAACGATCTTACCTAGGGTGGCAAGGATGCGGCGTGCATTGCCTGTGCCGTGGATCGTGGCCCGAGCTGCTGCCATGAGTCCTTTAAGCAGCTTTTTGCGTGTCTGCTTATCGTCAAGTGTTTCACGCATGAACGGGCGTTCAGGGTGAAAGCGTGTTCCAAACTCATTGTATGCCGCCACTTGAGCAACTGGCATACCATCGTCATATCTGTCTTCCTCAAAGAATCCTACTTTAACCTTTGTAGCGGCCAGCGTTTTCAGGCGTCTGGCCAGATTGTCGAACCCTCTGAGATTAAGTGTTGTCGTAATCATTAATCTCTCTCGTTGTTGTGGGGGTTGTTGCTGTGTCACTTCCCTTGATTGTTGTTGTATGTTGGGGACACATTGATAATGGGGTTGGCTGTCTGTTGAACATTAACTCCAAGGTTTTTATGAGCCTCAGCGGCTCTGTCTCTCACTAGCTTCATCATTTCCTTTGAATCAGCTTTGAACATCAAGTCTTCAAGCTTACGTGTCACTCTGTCAGTTTCTTGGAGCTGAAGATTAATACGGTCTTCAGATTCTTCTGTCCTGATTCTAAGGCCGGCAATGTCCGTCTTGATTGGCATCAAGCTTTTGTCTACAAGTTCCTTCTGCACAGTGATATTATCGAACTGGTATTGCTCCACTCTTCCAGTCGTTATGAACTGGGGAATGAAGACAATTCCAAGAACCAGAAGCGTTGCCATGATGAGGCCGTGCAGATATGTCATTGGACATTGGAGCGGGGATTGTTTTTCATCCATCTATAGATTCCTATTAGATTGGCCCTAACTGGCTACCCCCATAGGAACGTGTGGAGGGTTTAGGACTGAAGTGGTTAAGGCATTGTTTAAGTTTGCCCATGAATAGCCCCTTGTCACGGCCAGAGAAGACTTCATCAGCAGTGCCAGCAATGCCGATTTGAATAGCTTTGTTCATGAAGTCTTCCACAGCGCCTACAAGAAACATGTTACCGACGTAAGAAACAATCACACTCTCTTTGGTGCGAAACCAGAAGAAGTGATAGTTGGTTACGTCAGGGTGTCTACGCTTGAGCATCATATTGAAGTGTCGTCCAAGACGCTTTAAGTCAATACGACCTTTCAACTCGTAAACTACAGAGTGAAACCCTTCTTTCTGAAGAGTCTCAATGTGTCTTTTGATTGTTGGCATTGGGCCTCCTGTTATTGGTTCTTCTTAGCCTGTCGCACAGACTCTTTGTGCATCTCGCAAGAATCAAAGTATTGCTTAATGGCAATCTCGTTAGCGTTGTAGGCGTCAGCAATGTTTAGCACAGTTGCAAGCTCTGAATATGTGGCTAGCGGTGTTTCACTACGCAAGATGCTGTAAATGATGTGTGGTTGGCTGAAACCTGCTGCCGACCTTTCCATAGACCTTGGTGGAGCAATACCGCCGCTGTCGTAGTTCTCAGGAAGAGAGAAACGAACTACGCCCCACACTGGTGCAACGTTGTGTTCAACAAAGGCGTAAAGCATCTGGGTAATCTCAGTCATTGTAAGAGTGGTGATATCAAGGGGCTTATCATCTAAGGTGATGTACTTGAAGAACTCACCAAACACAGCTTCATAATCTGTAGCTGCCTCTTGCTTGTCTGTAGCCTTGTAATCAATAGCGTAACTCGCTGGGGCTTGAATGCGAGTTTCTGCAATCTCTTGAACCTCTTCTCTGTCTTCCAGCGTCTTACCTGCCAACACTTCTCTAACTGTAAGCTCCTTCCCTACAGGGACAAAGCTTGGAGGTTCGTATACTTGAAATGGTGCACTATTGTTTGCAACACGACCCATGAACATAAGCAATGCTAGGAGTTGACAGTTAATAGTTGCAGAGAATGGGAAAAGCCCTCTGTGCCTGAGAGAGTATGTACCCTCCCGCATGATGAGGATGAACGCACTGATTGCTGTAGCGTAGTTTTCGATTAGCTCGCAACCCTCTGTTGCTGGGTGATGCTTAATTTTGTAGGTCTTACCGTCATTGACGAACTTCTTTGTACTGATTGGCATAAAGCCTCCTGTTTTGTTGTAGCTTGGGCAAGCTATTTGGTGGGTTGTTAAAGGACAGTGATATCACTGCTATTCATCTCAGAGCATTGACATTCTGCATACCAATCATTGCCGCGAGTGTCACCATTAAAACGCACGCTGTCGATTCTGTAGAATCCATTGATATTGTCGGATTCCAGTTTCACAACGGTACTTGGCAGAAGAGCAGCATCTAGCAGCACCTTGAACTGCAAGCCGTATCTAATACGCTTGTCTTTCTTGGGTAGCTTGGTTTGTTTCTGCGTTCTGAATGGGGTTTCAATCATCCCTGTTTCAGAAGAGATAACTGGACACAGCACTGTAGACTTAGTATCCGGCCCATTTACATCTGTTACTGTCAGGACGTTATTAGAGACGTGATACTCAAGACCATAAGCCTTTGTCAGTTTATCCAACACTTCCTTGGGAGTACCGGACAAACGCCAGCCTTGCACAACTGGGCTATTAAGGTTTGTACCCACAATAGAGCCACGGGATACACCGGGCATATTGTCTGCGATTGTGCGCAGAACGTCTTCTACCGTCTGACCATTACTGACGATTGCACTAAGACGGGCTTTTGTGAGGTTGACATATCCGTCACCAACAATCAGTTGTGTGATTGTGTCTGCTCCACGCTTGATAGTGGATTGCTCAGTGACGTTGCCACTTACAAGAAGCTTGCGGCCCTCTTCATTCCTGTAGCCGACAGACAGAGACACTTCTAGATAGTGACTATCAAGAAGTCTTTCTTGCTCAGGGTTTAGGTTGTAGATTTCGATGGAGGCAGAGTTGCCATTGTTGTTCTTGTGGTCAGAGGTTTTGCTAACGTCGAATGTGATACGGAGAGAATCAGAGCCATAACCAGAACCTTCAATCTCGATTCCTTGGCCTTTGTTGTAGTCACCAACAGTTAATGTGTAAAGCCTTTCAGACTTGCGGGTTAGCTGGGGATCGGTGTTTGTAGTTGTCGCCATAGTTGGGTTCCTTGATGTTGTGGGCGTAGGGCTTGCACGATTGTTTGAACGGACATAATCAGAGCCTTGTGGTTGTGGTGGTTGGTGCGGCAGGACTTACCAGTACAGAAAACCTTACGGACTGTCTTGCATGGCATGGTGCACCCACAGTGTTTGCACTTACGTTCGGTGATAGTCATTCTGAATGTTCCTTTGAAATAGATAGTTGTGACACTTAGGTTAACGGTATTAATCATCAGGCATGAAAAAGGCCACGCTGTGGTGGCCCTTTCAAACGCACTTGCCCAATGCAACACAACCAGTGAATCCAGCAACAAATACTTCTACCTAATGTGTACACCAGTATAACACGGTTATCACATTTACACAAGACATGTCAACACACTTATGTGACAAATTGACAAAAATAAAGCCCCAGAGCGTGAGCAATGTGGCTTCATGGTTTCCACAACATTGGAATCTGTCTCACTGTATTAGTGTTAGATTTTTTACACACTCAAGGCAACAACCACAGAGAAGGAGGGATAGCAGCCATTGTCAAGAGTGTGAAACAAGGTACGCACCAGACCGCTAGGTCAGATGGTTTGAATATGGGGTTATCAGTAAGAGGATAACTCTTTGTCATCCTGACATATAGAAGCAAGATCAAAAGCAGAAGCTTTTTTCTGTGTAGACATTGTTATGTGTTAGCTGTGTGTCATACAAAGCAGTGCTGGTGCAGAAGACGTTAAGATCAACAGCCGCCCTTCCTGTGGGAGCGTATCACTTCGCTACACTCAGTGTATGGGTTGACCGGGGTTTGTGTCAAGACAATTTACACACACTTCGCAATATTCTGTGTGCAATGCTTCATAGAGTGCATATGTGTTGCCTGTGTAGACCTGCAAGCTCCTGAGAGCGCGTATAGGGCGCTTTAACTGTCTTAGGCAAGCAGACGTACTAGCAAGCTCACACAAACCCCTATACAGCCCAATAGAAGCCATAACGCAAAAAGCCACATGGAGGGGCTGTATGACTTGAGAATGTGAAAGCCTAAAGCTGGTATTCCAAAAGGCTTAAAACGCCTCTGATGACTTCTCAGGAGCTTGGAGCCACACCTTTGAAGTTTACCAGCTTCACCCTTTCGAGCTTCCCGGCGAGTCCTGACATTACGTCTATTGGCTCGCTCTTCTTGGCAGTTTTTCTAGGCTCCTGTCTAACAACTGGCAGCTTCAACATCTGGCCTTGTGGGTTGACCACCTTATGCACGTCCTCAGACCGCCCCCAACCCTCATAGATGAATGTCCCGGCAGACGTATCAATCGTCTTGTTGACATTGCAAACAATCTTGTACCCAACCGACTGAAGCAAAGCGTTGGCCTTGAGCGGGTCTAACATGATGTCTGTCATGTTAGTTATCTGATCTTTCACAGTCACACTACGGTGTTGCAATGACTTCTTTTCAGACTCCAAGGAACGTCTTTGTGCCTTCAGCTCATTCAATGACACAATCAACTCTTCTACGTCATCAACCTCAGCAACAGCCCTTGCCACTTTCGTAATCTTCACACTCAAATCTTTCAACTCACCATCAATCACAACTTCACGCTTCTGACTATCTGTGAGTATCTGCCCTTCTAGAGCGTGCTTGATGTGTTTCCAGCACGACAATTGGAAAGCGTAGGCAATCACACTCTCTGGAATACCCTTGCTGTTAGAACACGCTGTGGAACCTCTACGGGCACGGCTTGAACATTCCATCACAGGAGGTGGAATAGCTCCCTTTGTCCTTTTCCTATAACTCTTTGTGTTGAAGTTCTTACCACATTCACCACACACAACCAATCCTGTATATTTGTGTTTGATTGGTGCGGTACGTGGTGAAAACTTACCTTCCATACGCTTTTGCACACGATAGAACAGCTCAGGCTCCACAACCACTGGATACACATCTGGGATGCCCTGCCACTCACCTAACACAGTGCGGTTTGTCATCCAACGTTTGACAGTGCTGGGGGCCATACGTGCCAACAGAGGATTTGTATTGCCTTCAAAGATTCGCTCAAAGATGCGACGTTCTCCAAGGCCGCTGGCGTAGTCTTCAAATGCCTGTTTAACCAACGGGGCAATCTCAGGAATCAACTCACCTTCTGAGGTTAACCACACAGGCGTGTGACGCTTAGGTGTGACTCCTGCCAATGCCAGTGTGTTACGGCTCTTGTAACTGGCTTTCATACGGACACTGAGAGTTTCAGAGTAGTTAAAGGCAGCCTGCACCTTACCAACGAGAATGTAGAAGCTGCCGCCCCTCAAAGACTCTTGTGTGTACACCTGATTGTCATCAAGCGTCACAAGCGACACACCAGCATTCAAGATGTTAATCAGCACACCCGACATAATGCCCGGCTCCATACGTCCTGCACGGTCGATAGCCTCAACCAACACAACGTCACCAGCACTGATAGCGCCTTGCTCAATCGCTTCTAGGAGTTTGCCGAAACCACTTTTAAGGTGTCTGCCGCTACGGCCAGAGATACCCAAGTCTTTAAAGGACAGCTCACGGTTTAGGGTGAAGGTTGGGTTGGCTTCGGCCCAACGGTCTAGCATGGCTTGCTGTCGCTCAAGGCTGCTGCCCTTTTGCTGCTTGCCGGTACTGAAGCGGATGTAGGAGTATGCGTTGTTCACTTTAACCACCGTGTTTACTGGGGCTTGTGGCCTCTGGGGGCCATTCTACCACTGGTGTGGAGTAGAACCCCACATTGCGTAATGCTGGACCCAGCCGGTGTACTACGAGTTCAAGGATTTGCAGATGCCCACCCTGCTGCTGATCGGCACGGCCGACACCACCGCCATCGGCAGCGATATCGCACCGCCTGCGGTCAAGGCCAGGCTCGGTCACTATGACGTGCTCGGCAAACAGGTGGCCAAACTGATCCCCCACGCCACCCTGGTGGAATTCCCCGGCCTGGGGCATGCGCCACAGATGGAAGAACCGGCGCGGTTTCACCAAGCGCTGTTACAGGGCTTGAATGCCCTTTAATCCAACCTTTTTCGAGGCACTCGTGAATGTCGGTACAGATCGCAGTCATTGATGATTGGCAAAATGTGGCCAGTGGCGTGGTGGATTGGTCGCTGCTGGCGCCCGTCGGCGACGTGCATTTTCTTCACGACTACCCGGCGGATACCGCCACGATGGTCGAGCGTTTGAAGGGGTTCGAGGTAATTTGCGTCATGCGCGAGCGCTCCACCTTCGATAAGGCCCTGCTGCAAGGCCTGCCGAATCTGCAATTACTGGTGACTGGCGGCATGCGCAACGCCGCCATCGACATCCCTGCCGCTAAGGCCCTGGGTATCCAGGTCTGCGGCACTGATAGCTATAAACACGCGGCCCCGGAACTGACCTGGGCGTTGATCATGGCCTCTACCCGCAACCTGCTGGCCGAAGCCAACTCGCTACGAGAGGGTGGATGGCAGGTTGGCCTTGGGGGTGATCTGTATGGCAAAACCCTGGGCGTGCTCGGGCTGGGCAGCATTGGCCAGAAGGTCGCGAAATTTGCCCAGGTATTTGGCATGCGGGTGATTGCCTGGAGTGAAAACCTCACCCCTGAACGTGCAGCCGAGTCAGGCGTGACCTGGGTCAGCAAGCGTGAACTGTTTGAGCAGGCGGATATCCTCACCGTGCACCTGGTACTCAGCGACCGCAGCCGTGGCCTGGTGGATGCCCTGGCATTGAGCTGGATGAAACCGAGCGCGCGCCTGGTGAATACAGCGCGCGGGCCGATTGTGGATGAACAGGCGCTGGTGCAGGCGCTGCAAGCCGGTCGATTGGCAGGGGCCGCACTGGACGTATATGGCGAAGAGCCGCTACCGGCCGAGCATCCGTTCCGGCGCTTGCCGAATGTGCTGGCGACGCCCCATGTCGGGTATGTAAGCGAGCAGAATTATCGGCAGTTCTATCAGCAGATGATCGAGGATATTCAGGCGTGGGCAAAAGGCGCGCCCATTCGCGTGCTGGGCTGACGCACCAATCAGGTGCATACGCACCCCTATGGAGAGGGCCCTTGCTCCTCTCCACACCCATCGCGCTGAGCCCCTGAATCAGCGCAGGCTGGCAAACTTGCCTATCGTTACAAGTTTTTTGTCCTACAAAATTCCCACATAAACCGTACAGCTTCTTGGATCTGGCCTAGACTCATGACCGATGGGTCCGTTCCAAAACAAAAACCCCGCAAAAAATCGAAACTTTCCAACTCTGCCGTAGGTCCAGTTTTTAAGGGAGGCGAGTGCACGCGGCTCACGCCAAATGCCCGTCCATCCAATCTTTTTTAGCAATCAGTGCAACTGGCATACGCCTTGCCAGTTTGTACAGTGCTTGTGCGCCTGGCCGCAGGATGTGGCCAATCGGAGCCGATGGCAGCGGGCCATTAGCCGACCAAATATGTGGGAGAGAACTATGATCAGTGCCGCTGTAGATACTCAGGGAGAGCGTTTTAGTCAGGTGGCAGGGGGACCGACTACGTTGGCCGACCTGCCCAATACTGTGCGGCCGATCGTGAGTCAGAACCCTAATCGCAAGAAAGTCCTGTTTGTGACCTCGGAATTTGCCGACCTGGTGAAAACCGGCGGCCTGGGCGACGTGTCCGCCGCCCTGCCCCGCGCCATGGCCCACTTGCATGATGTGCGGGTATTGATTCCGGGCTATCCGCAGGTAATGGAAAGCGACAACCCGATCCATATCATTGGCGAGCTGGGCGGCCACGCGGCGCTGCCGCCCTGCAAGATCGGGCGCATGGACCTCAAGGACGGTCTGGTCATCTACGTGTTGATCTGCCCTGAGCTCTATGAGCGTGAAGGTACGCCCTACGGCGCCAATAACGGCCGTGACTGGCCGGACAACCATATCCGCTTCGCCCGCCTGGGCCTGGCCGCCGCTGACATCGCCGCCAACCTGGCGCAGATCCACTGGTGCCCTGACCTGGTGCATGCCCACGACTGGCCTGCCGGGCTGGCGCCCGCCTATATGCACTGGCGCGGGTCGCGTACGCCAACCCTGTTCACCATTCACAACCTCGCCTATCAAGGTGTGGTCAGCCTGGCCTCCACGCCTGAGCTGGGTATTCCGCCGCATGCCCTGCAACAGGAAGGCATGGAGTTCTACGGCAAAATGTCATTCCTCAAGGCGGGCATGGCGTACTCCAGCCACATCACCACGGTGAGCGCGACTTACGCCCAGGAAATCACCACCCCGGAATTCGGCTGTGGCCTGGATGGTTTCCTGGCCAGCAAGACCCAGCAAGGTCTGCTCAGTGGCATTCCCAATGGTATCGATGAAAGCTGGGAAACCTCGACCGACACGCACCTGACCCATAACTTCAATATCGGTGACTGGGCAGGCAAAGGCATTAACGCCGCCCACGTGCGTGAACTGTTCGGCCTGGCCGACTCTACCGGTCCACTGTTCGCCGTGGTCTCACGCCTGGTGTATCAAAAAGGCCTGGACCTCACCGAAGCGGTCAGCAGCTTTATTGTCGAGAACGGTGGCCAAATCGCGATTATCGGCCGCGGCGAACCGGAAGAAGAGCAAGCCATGCGCGAACTGGCCTTGCGCTTCCCCGGCCAGGTCGGCGTGCGTATTGGCTTCAACGAAACCGATGCACGGCGCATGTTTGCCGGCAGCGACTTCCTGCTGATGCCGTCGCGCTATGAACCGTGCGGCCTGAGCCAGATGTACGCGCAACGCTTCGGCTCATTGCCGGTGGCGCGCAATACCGGCGGCCTGGCAGACACCATCGAGAATGGCGTCACCGGGTTCCTGTTCAATGAATCCACGGCGCAGAGCTACGAAGAAGCGTTGAGCCGCGCGTTCAGGGTATTTGCCAACAAAGGCCTGCTCAATGCCATGCGCAGCCGCGCCATGACTCAACCTTTCAACTGGTGCCAGGCGGTAGAACCCTACGCCGAACTGTACGAACAGCTTGTCGCCAAGGCGCTGGGGAAATCGGCTAAATAATCAAGGGAGGGCTTCATAGATGCCGTCACGGAATCTGGAAACCTGGCCCCACGGCGCAATCATGTTGGACGCGCAACACACGCGTTTTGCCTTGTGGGCGCCAGACGCGTTTTATGTCAGCGTTGAATTGGAAGACGGCAAGTCTATCGCCATGCTGCCCCAGGCAGATGGCTGGTTTGAAGTGGAGGTGAAGTGCCCGGCGGGCACTCACTACCGCTATAACATCGACGGCGAAACCGATGTACCCGACCCGGCATCCAGGGCGCAAGCCGACGATGTGCATGGTTGGAGCGTCGTCGTCGACCCGCTCGCCTATCAATGGCGACACCCTAACTGGCAAGGCCGCCCCTGGCATGAGGCGGTGATTTACGAGCTGCACGTTGGCGTACTGGGCGGGTACGCCGCTGTTGAACAGCAACTGCCGCGCCTCGCCGAACTGGGCGTGACCGCGATTGAATTGATGCCCTTGGCGCAATTCCCCGGCGAGCGCAATTGGGGCTACGACGGGGTTCTGCCCTACGCGCCGCATTCTTCCTACGGCTCCCCCGAACAGCTCAAGGCCCTGATCGACAGTGCTCACGAGCATGGCCTGGCCGTGATCCTCGATGTGGTCTACAACCACTTCGGCCCCGATGGCAATTACCTGGGCCAATACGCCAAAGGCTTCTTCCAGGAAGCGGTGCACACGCCCTGGGGCGCCGGGATTGATTTCGATCGCCGTGAGGTGCGCGACTTCTTCCTCGACAACGCGTTGATGTGGCTGTTGGAATACCGCTTTGATGGCCTGCGCCTGGATGCGGTGCACGCCATCGACAATCCGGGGTTCCTCAAGCAATTGGCACACCGCGTGCGCCAGCAGGTGGACAGCGGTCGCCATGTCTGGCTGGTCCTGGAAAACGAACTCAACCAGGCCAGCCTGTTAAAGCACGATTTCAATGCGCAATGGAACGATGACTTTCATAACGTCCTGCACGTATTGCTGACCGGCGAAACCGACGCCTACTACAGCGACTTCGCCGCAAACCCGACCGACAAACTGGCGCGCTGCCTGGGCGAAGGGTTCATCTACCAAGGCCACACCACGCGCCATGGCCATGAGCGCGGCGAACCGAGTGGTGACCTGCCACCGAGCGCCTTCGTGGCGTTTTTGCAGAACCACGACCAGATCGGCAACCGCGCCTTGGGCGAACGTCTGCACCAGCTGTGCTCGCCCCAGGCGCTTAAGGCGGCGACCACCTTGCTGCTCATGTCGCCGATGATCCCCCTGATGTTCATGGGCGATGAAACCAACGCCAGCGAACCCTTTCTGTTTTTCACCGACCACCATGGCGAACTCGCGCAAGCGGTACGCGAAGGCCGGCGCAACGAGTTTGCCGACTTCGCCGCGTTTGCCGATCCGCAACGCCGCGAACGCATACCCGATCCGAATGCGCTGCCGACCTTTCGGCAATCGGCGCCCACGTTTACCGAGAACGCGCACGCCCAGCTCTACCGCCAGCTGTTGAGCCTGCGCCACCAGCATATCGTGCCGCACTTGCCGGGCAGCGTTCCCCTTGGCGCAGAGGTGCTGGCTGAAGGCGCCGTGACGGCGCGTTGGCGCCTGGGTAACGGCAGCGTGTTGCAAATTGACTTGAACCTCAGTGCCACACCGCTGGATCACCCCGCGCCGCACCACCTGTTATTCGAAACGCATGCTGCTGATGGGGCGCACCTGTCGCCGTTCAGCGCACGCGTCGCCTTATCCCCTGTTGGAGAGCACCCTTGAGCGAAGCGAAACTGGAAATTCTCGCCAGCCGTGCGGGCCTGGCCGTCGATTGGATCGATGCAAACGGCCGCCTGCAACATGTCAAACCCGCTGCCCTGCGTGCCGTTCTCAAAGGCCTGGGCCACCCGGCCGATACCGACGCCGAGATCGATGCCAGCCTGCTGGAACTGGAGCGGGTGCAACAAGACAAACACTTGCCGCCGCTGCTGACCGTCGACACCGGCGATGGCCTGGATCTGGCGCGCTACTTCGCCCCGGACACGCCCTGCCGCGTGAGCCTGGAGAACGGCGAAACGCTGGAGCTGCGCCTGGATGGCAACGCGGTACTGCCCGGGGTCATCGCGCTCGGCTACCACCAGGTGCATATCGACGACCAGACCTTCACCCTGGCCGTAGCCCCCACCCATTGCTACAGCGTGGCGCAAGCCACGGACAGCGAACCTGCCCGCGCCTGGGGCCTGAGTGCCCAACTGTATTCGCTGCGCCGTCTGGGCGATGGCGGCTTCGGTGACACGCTGGCCCTGGAACACCTGGCACGCAGTGCCGCCGAACGCGGCGCCGATGCCTTGGCAATCAGCCCGATGCACGCGATGTTCAGTGCCGACACAGGGCGCTACAGCCCGTATTCACCGTCCAGCCGGCTGTTCCTGAACAGCCTGTATGCATCGCCCGCC
This sequence comes from Pseudomonas sp. AP19, assembly GCF_001728855.1. Taxonomy (NCBI): domain Bacteria; kingdom Pseudomonadati; phylum Pseudomonadota; class Gammaproteobacteria; order Pseudomonadales; family Pseudomonadaceae; genus Pseudomonas; species Pseudomonas sp. AP19. The sequence continues at coordinate 73,411 of NZ_LXJP01000028.1, forward strand.
TGCATTCTCGGCGAACGCGAAGTGCGCAACGCCATAGAGGCCTGCGGTCTGGCCGATGAGCTGCACACACTCGAACAACACACCCTGATCGACTGGCCCACCGCCGCCAAAGCCAAGCAACAGCTGTTGCGCGCCTTGTATGAAGATTTCCGTCACGGTGAGCACCCACAACACGCCGACTTCCTGAGCTTTCGACAGGCAGGCGGCGAAGCCCTGGAAAACCACTGTCGCTTCGAGGCCGTGCAGGCCGCTCGCGCCGCCGCCGGGGAAGACCTCGACTGGCGGCACTGGCCCGACGCATGGCGCACCCCGCAAAGCCCGGCGCTGGCACAGTTCGCCGAGGAAAACCGCGATGAGATCGGCTATTTCGCCTTCGGCCAATGGCTGATCGCCCGCTGCCTGGAGCGCGCCCAACAAGCCGCCCGTGGCAGCGGCATGGGCGTCGGGTTGATCGCCGACCTGGCGGTTGGCGCGGACGGCGGCGGCAGCCAGGCCTGGAGCCGTCAGGATGAGCTGCTGGCCGGCCTGACGGTTGGCGCGCCACCAGACATCCTCAACCGCGCCGGACAAGGTTGGGGCATCTCCGCGTTTTCCCCGGAAGGCCTCAAGCGCAACGGCTTTCGCGCCTTTATCGAAATGCTGCGAGCCAACTTCGCCCACGCCGGCGGGTTGCGTATCGACCATGTCATGGGCCTGCAACGCCTGTGGGTGATTCCGATGGACGCTTCGCCGCGTGAAGGCGCGTACCTGTATTACCCGATCGACGACCTGCTGCGGCTGCTGGCATTGGAGTCGCAACGTCACAAGGCGATTGTGCTGGGCGAGGACCTCGGCACCGTGCCCGATGGCCTGCGCGAAAAACTCATCGGCCGTTCGATTCTGGGCATGCGCGTGTTGCTCTTCGAACAAGGCCACGACGGCCAATTCAAACCCATCCTTGACTGGCCGGACAACGCCCTGGCAACCACCAGCACCCACGACTTGCCGACGCTCAATGGCTGGTGGCACAGCCGTGATATCGAATGGAACATCCAGTTGGGCCTGATCGATGCGCCGACCGTGGAGCAATGGAGCGAACACCGCCTGCGCGAACGCCAGGCACTGCGCCAGGCCTTGAGCCAGGACCCGCAGAACTTTGTCGATGAAATTCGCAATGACACGGACCACATGATTGACGCCAGCGTGCGTTACCTGGGCCACACCCGTGCGCAGCTGGTGCTGCTGCCGTTGGAGGACGCCCTGGGCGTCGAAGAACAAGCCAACCTGCCTGGCACACTTGATACGCACCCTAATTGGCGACGTCGCCTGCCGGGTGAAGCGGCAAGCCTGCTCGACAATGCAGGCGCTGCCCGCCGCCTCGAACTGCTGGCCGTCGCGCGTAACCAAGCCCGTGAGCGTGACCGATGAAAGCCTTACCCCTGCGCGCCACCCAGCGCCTGCAATTTCATAAAGACTTCACCCTCGATGATGCGGTGCCGTTGGTGCCCTACTTCGCCCAATTGGGCATCAGTCATCTGTACGCCTCACCGCTGCTCGCCGCCCGCGCCGGCTCCATGCACGGCTACGACGTGGTCGACCCGACCACCGTCAACCCCGAGCTGGGCGGCGAACCCGCTTTGCGCCGTCTGATCGCCGCGCTGCGTGAGCACGACATGGGGCTGATCCTCGACATCGTCTCCAACCATATGGCCGTCGGTGGCGCGGATAACCCCTGGTGGCTGGACCTGCTGGAGTGGGGCCGCTTAAGCCCCTACAGCGAATTCTTCGATATTCAGTGGCATTCGCCTGACCCGCTGCTCAAAGGCCAACTGCTGATGCCATTTCTTGGCAGCGACTACGGCGAAGCCTTGCAAACCGGGACCCTGACGCTGCATTTCGACGCCGCGCACGGTGCGTTCTACGTTGAGCATTACGAACACCGTTTCCCCATCTGCCCTCGCGATTACGCGGTAATTCTGGGCACCGATGCAGTGCTCAAGCCGCTGTCCGACCGCTTCAATGCCCTCGCCTATCAAGACGACGCCTACGCCGAAGCGGCGTGGCTCAAGCAGGCGCTGGCCGAACGCGCCACCGCGGACGAGGTGCTGCACGCCATCGAGCACAGACTCAGCGAATTCGACGGGCGCCAGCCTGACGGCTTTGAGCGCTTGCACCAACTGCTTGAGCAACAGGCCTACCGCTTGGCCAGTTGGCGCACTGCGGCGGACGACATCAACTGGCGGCGCTTCTTCGACGTCAACGAGCTGGGCGGGTTGCGGGTCGAACGCAGCGCCGTGTTCGAAGCCACCCATGGCAAGATTTTCCAGCTGATCAGCGAGGGCCTGGTGGATGGCCTGCGCATCGACCATATCGACGGGCTGGCCGACCCACGCGGTTATTGCCGCAAGTTGCGCCGTCGCGTGGATTCGCTGTCACCCGAGCGGCACTTGCCGATCTTCGTCGAAAAAATCCTCGGCGAAGGCGAGACCCTGCGCGAAGACTGGCAAGTGGACGGCACCACCGGCTACGAGTTCATGAATCAACTGTCGTTGCTGCAACATGCGCCCGAGGGCTTCGGCCCCCTTGCCGACTTATGGACCCGCCACAGCGAACGGCCCTCGGCGTTTATCGAAGAGGCCTGGCTCGCGCGCCAGCAAATCCTCAATGGCTCGCTGGCCGGTGACTTTGAAAGCGTGGCCCAGGCCCTGCTGCAGGTAGCCCGCGATGATGTGATGACCCGCGACCTGACCCTGGGCGCGATCCGCCGCGCGTTGCAGGCGCTGATCGTGCACTTCCCGGTGTACCGCACCTACATCAGTGCCCGCGGCCGCAGCGAGCGTGACGATGTGTTTTTCCTGCAGGCACTGGCCGGTGCCCGAAGCACCTTGAGCGAAGCTGACTGGCCGGTGCTCGATCACTTGGAAAAATGGCTCGGCGGCCAGCCTTGGCGCCAGCGCCCGGTGGGCCGTGAGCGCAAGATCCTCAAGCATGCCTGCGTGCGTTTCCAGCAACTGACCTCACCTGCCGCCGCCAAGGCCGTGGAAGACACCGCGTTCTATCGCTCGGCGGTGCTGCTGTCGCGCAATGATGTGGGCTTCAGCACCGAGCAGTTCAGCGCGCCGGTGGACGAGTTCCACGCCGTCAACCAGCAACGTTTGCAGACGTTCCCGGACAACTTGCTGGCCACCGCCACCCACGACCACAAGCGCGGCGAAGACACCCGTGCGCGTCTGGCGGTACTCAGCGAATGTGCGCCGTGGTACGTCGAGCAGGTCGAGCACTGGCGCACCCTCGCGGCGAAATTGCGCGACGACGCCCAAAGCCCTTCGGCCGGCGATGAACTCATCCTCTACCAAGTGCTACTGGGCAGTTGGCCGCTGGACCTCGACCTTGACGTTGAGGACTACCAGCAACGCCTCTGGCAATGGCAGCAAAAAGCCTTGCGCGAAGCCAAGTTGCAAAGCAGCTGGAGTGCGCCCAACGAGGCCTATGAACAGGCCGTCGAAGCGTTTCTGTCGCGGCTATTGCTCAGCGAGGAAGGCCACGCACTGCGTACCGCCCTCGCTACCGCCGCCCAGGCCATCGCCGCGGCCGGTGCCGTGAACAGTCTGGCGCAGTCCTTGCTTCGCCTCACCGTGCCGGGTGTGCCGGACCTGTACCAGGGTGATGAGTTCTGGGACTTCAGCCTGGTGGACCCGGACAACCGGCGCCCGGTGGATTTCAACGCACGGCAACGCGCGCTGAACACACCAGCGGACATCGGCGAACTGTTGTTCAACTGGCGCGACGGGCGTATCAAACAAGCGCTGATTGCCCAGGTGTTGGCCCTGCGCAAGGCCGACCCCGAGATCTTTCGGCACGGCCGTTACACGCCACTGGAAGTCACCGGCAAACACGCGGACCACGTCGTCGCGTTCTGTCGCGAGCATCAAGGCAAACAGCTGCTGGTGGTGGTGCCACGTTGGTCCCATCGCCTGCTGGAAAATAGGCCTGAAAAGGGTCCGCAGCCCCACGTCAATGCGCAGGTTTGGGGCGATACGCGGGTGAAATTACCATTCGCCGCCACGACACAAAACTGGAAGGGACTTTTTCATACAGGCGCAGTCACACCAAACAAGGAGCTGTTGATCAGCACTGCGCTGGGGGATTTCCCGGTCAATGTCTTTATCAATCCTGATGATCAAGAAAGCTGAAATTTTCTGTGAGGAGCATTGTGATGAGTACTGAAGACAAACGCATTCGCGAGTTAGCGCATCAGATCTGGGAGTCTGAAGGCAAACCCCATGGGGAGGACGCGCGTCATTGGGAAATGGCCCGCAAACTGGCCGAAGCCGAAGCGCTGACGCCGAGCAAGCCCAAGCCCGCCGCCAAACCGAAAACCGCCCCCAAGCCTGCGCCAAAACCCAAGCCTGCGGCCCCGGCCGCCGGCAAACCGGCGCCCCCGGCGGCTAAAAAGCCGGCAGCACCGAAGAAGCCCAAGCCTTAAGCCACTTTGTCTAATGAGCCTCCTTCCGCGTTGTCGGCGGGAGGTCATTTTCACTTTCCACTGCGTCAGCTGAACGATCGTCGGCACGGTCGCGCTCGGCCCGAAAAAAGACCCTTTGCAGGAGCAACTCAATGAGCAAGCCCGACAACACCCAACCGACGCCGGAAAACGAGCCGTCGCGGATTCGTGAAGGTTTGCCCTTCCCCCTCGGCGCCACCTGGGACGGCTTGGGCGTTAACTTCGCGCTGTTCTCGGCCCACGCCACAAAAGTCGAACTGTGCCTGTTCGACGACACTGGCGAAGTGGAACTGGAACGCATCGAACTGCCCGAATACACCGACGAGACCTTTCATGGCTACTTGCCCGACGCCCATCCTGGGCTGATTTACGGCTACCGCGTGTACGGTGCTTACGACCCGGCCAACGGCCACCGCTTCAACCACAACAAATTGCTGATCGACCCCTATGCCAAACAGCTGGTGGGCGAACTCAAATGGTCCGAAGCCCTGTTCGGCTACACCATCGGCCACCCGGACGACGACCTCAGTTTCGACGAACGCGACAGCGCGCCCTTCGTGCCCAAGTGCAAAGTCATCGACCCGGCGCACACCTGGGGCAACGACCAGCCGGTGCGCGTGCCATGGGATCGCACGATCATCTATGAAACCCACTTGCGCGGCATCAGCATGCGTCACCCTTCGGTGGGCGAGTCGGTGCGTGGCACCTGCGCCGGGCTGATGGAAGAGGACGTGCTCAAGCATATCCGCCAGCTGGGCGTGTCGTCGGTGGAACTGCTGCCGGTGCATGCATTCGTCAACGACCAGCACCTGCTGCAAAAAGGCATGACCAACTATTGGGGCTATAACAGCATCGCCTTCTTCGCGCCGGACCCACGCTACCTGGCCAGCGGCAAAATCGCCGAGTTCAAGGAAATGGTCGCGCACCTGCACGAAGCCAAGCTGGAGGTGATCCTCGACGTGGTCTACAACCACACCGCCGAGGGCAACGAACGCGGCCCGACCCTGTCAATGCGCGGCATCGACAACGCTTCGTACTACCGGCTGATGCCTGACGACAAGCGCTTCTACATCAACGACTCCGGCACCGGCAATACCCTGGACTTGAGCCACCCGTGCGTACTGCAGATGGTCACCGACTCCCTGCGTTACTGGGCCACCGAGATGCACGTCGACGGTTTCCGCTTTGACCTGGCGACGATTCTCGGCCGCTACCGCGACGGCTTCGACGAGCGCCACAGCTTCCTCGTGGCCTGCCGCCAGGACCCGGTGCTGCGCCAGCTGAAAATGATCGCCGAGCCCTGGGACTGCGGCCCCGGCGGCTATCAAGTGGGGAATTTCCCGCCAGGTTGGGTGGAGTGGAACGACCGCTTCCGCGACACCGTGCGCGCTTTCTGGAAAGGTGATGACGGCCAGTTGGCGGACTTCGCCGGGCGCATGACCGCCTCCGGGGAAATGTTCAACCATCGCGGGCGCCGGCCTTACAGCTCGGTGAACTTCATCACCGCCCACGACGGTTTCACCCTGCACGACCTGGTGTCGTACAACGACAAACACAACGAAGCCAACGACGAGGACAACCAGGACGGCAGCAACAACAACCTGTCCTGGAACCATGGCGTCGAAGGCCCCACCGACGACCCGGAGATCAACGCACTGCGCCTGCGCCAGATGCGTAACTTCTTCGCCACCCTGCTGTTGGCCCAAGGCACGCCGATGCTGGTGGCCGGCGACGAATTCGCACGCACCCAGCACGGCAACAACAATGCCTATTGCCAGGACAGCGAGATCGGCTGGGTCAACTGGGATTTGGACGACGACGGCAAGGCGCTGCTCAAGTTTGTAAAACGCCTGATCAAGTTGCGCATGGCCTATCCGATCCTGCGTCGCGGCCGCTTCCTCGTGGGTGATTACAACGAAGATATCGGCGTCAAGGATGTCACCTGGCTTGCGCCGGATGGCAACGAGATGAGCACTGAACAATGGGAAGACAGCCACGGTCGCTGCCTGGGCATGTTGATGGATGGCCGCGCCCAGGAAACCGGGATTCGTCGCCCGGGTGGCGATGCGACCTTGCTGCTGGTGGTCAATGCCCACCACGACATGGTGAATTTCCGCCTGCCGCCAGTGCCTGAGGGCGAGTTCTGGACCTGCATGCTCGATACCAACGACACGGCGGTGCGTGGCCAGGAACGCTTTGATTTCGAACATGAGTACGCTGTCACTGGGCGCTCGCTGTTGCTGTTCGAACTGCAGCACGACGAGGTGTGAAATGGCCTTGCATGGATTCCTTCAAGGCAACCGCAGCTATGCGAATACGCAGGCGCTGGGGGCTGCCCTGAGGGCGCTTCAGGAGGAAGGCCTGGACCAACTGCCGTTGCCTGGCAGCGGCCAGACGTTGGAGCGCTTCAGCCGGCTGGCACAGGTGGCAGGGCATGACCTGCGCCTGTGCAAGCTGTTCGAAGGCCACACCGATGCGTTGGCGATCATCGCGGAACTCGACAGCCCCTTGCCGCCCCTGGGCAGCGTTTGGGGCATGTGGGCCGCCGAGCCACCCACCGCTAAGGTTCACGTGCGCCGTGACGGCCATCGGCTAATTGTCGATGGGCGTAAAGCCTGGTGTTCCGGCGCGGCCGTGGTCAGCCATGGCTTATTGACGGCCTGGGATGAAGACCATCATCAGCAACTGGTCGCGGTAGAAATGGACCAGCCTGGCGTGAAGGTGACGGACGAAGGGTGGAGCGCGGTCGGTATGGCGGCAACCGCCAGCGTCGAAATCGTCTTCGACTCGGCACGCGGCATCGCAGTCGGCGGCCCGGGCGATTACGTGTCGCGCCCGGGCTTCTGGCAGGGTGGCGTCGGCATCGCGGCGTGCTGGTATGGCGGCGCCCAACGCTTGGCCGAGGTGCTGCGCGAGCAATGCAGCAAGCGGCCCGAACCGCATGCCCTCGCCCATTTGGGCGCGGTCGACAGCCTGCTCAACAGTGCGGCCTGTGTGCTGCGTGATGCCGCTGAGCAGATCGACCGCGAACCTCGGGCGAATGCTCGGCCGCTGGCCCAACAGGCACGCGCCTGCATCGAAGATACCGTCGAGCAGGTGATCCGCCATGTGGGGCGCGCGGTCGGTGCGGGGCCGTATTGCAAAGACGCGCACTTCGCGCAGTTGATGGCGGACTTGCCGGTCTATGTGCGCCAGAGCCACGCCGAACGTGACCTGGCCGCCTTGGGCGAGCTGGTGCTCGAACAACCTACAGGGAGGTGGCTGTTGTGAAACCCAACCCGATCGTCGGCCAGGGTACGCCGCTGCATCAGTGGCAAGCCTCCTCTCATATGGCTGAGCTGCCACACATCAGCATTGAACAGTTGGTGCCCGCAGGGCATCGCGCTGTGATCATCGCCCCGCACCCGGACGACGAAGTGCTCGGCTGTGGTGGCTTGCTGCAGGGTTTGGCGGCGCTGGGCCGGCCGCTGCAGTTGATTTCCGTGACCGACGGCAGCGCCAGCCATCCTGGCTCCACCCGTTGGCCGGTGGCGCGTCTGGGCGTGATACGCCCGCAGGAATCGGCGCAGGCCCTGCACCGCCTGGGCGTGCCGCTGCACAGTTTAATCTGGCTGCGCGCGGGGTTCACCGACAGCAAGGTGGCGGAACGAGAAGAGGCGCTGAGTGCGTTTATCCAACGCTACCTCAAGCCCACCGATGTGGTGTTCACCACTTGGCGCGAAGACGGTCACTGCGACCATGAAGCCGTCGGCCGGGCCAGTGCAAAGGCCGCCCTCGCGGTGGGCGCAACCCTCTACGAGTTGCCGGTCTGGACCTGGCACTGGGCAACCCCCGAGGACAGCCAGGTGCCATGGCACCGTGCCCGCAAACTGCTGCTGACGCCCGAAGCGGTGGCGCGCAAGCGGCACGCGATTCACGCCTTTGCCAGCCAGTTGGAGGGTGACCCGCAAATCGGTCTTGCGCCGGTGCTGGCGCCCTATGTAGTGGAGCGCTTGCTGCAACCTTTTGAAGTGGTGTTTGTATGAGTGTGGCCACGCCGTATTTTGATCAACTGTTCGCGGGCAATGACGACCCCTGGGCCTTTCGCCACCGCTGGTACGAGCAACGCAAACGCGCGCTGACCGGCGCGCTGCTGACCCGCCCCCGCTATGCCTCGATTTTTGAACCCGGTTGCGCCAACGGCGAACTGAGTGCCGAGTTAGCGCTACGTTGTGAGCGCCTGGTGTGCTGCGACACCGCCGCTGCCGCCGTCGCGCTGGCGAAAACCCGCTTGCTGGAGTTCCCCCACGCCCAGGTCTACCAGGGCCGCCTGCCCGACCAATGGCCGACAGGCCGGTTCGAACTCATCGTGCTGAGCGAGCTGTGCTACTACCTCGACGCCGATGACTTGCACCGTCTGATTGACTGCGTCCTCGCTTCACTGACGGACAACGGGCAGTTGCTCGCCTGTCACTGGCGACCCATGATCGAGGGCTGCCCGCACACCGCCGACCAGGTACATGCCGTACTGCAACAGCGACTGGACATGCCCCACGTCGTGCACCATCACGAAAGTGATTTCCTACTCGACCTGTGGAGCCGTGACGGCACCTCGGTCGCCAGCCATGAGGGCTTGCGATGATCGGCATTCTGATCCCGGTACATAACGAAGAAGCGTTGCTGGCCGAGTGCCTCAACGCCGCAATGATTGCTGCAAGCCACCCCGGATTACTCGGTGAACCCGTGCAGATCCTCGCAGTGCTCGACAGCTGCAGCGATGGCAGTGCGGCGATTGCCCAGGCGTATCCGGTGCAGTGCCTGCCGGTACACGCGCGCAATGTCGGGCACGCGCGTGGGGTGGGTGCGCGGCATTTACTCAATCAAGGCGTGCGCTGGATTTCGTGTACGGACGCCGATAGCCGTGTCGCCCCCGACTGGTTGGTGGCGCAATTGGCGCTGGGCACCGACGCGGTGTGTGGCACCGTGACCGTCGACGCCTGGAGCCAGGGCTTCGGCCCTGCGGCGCAAATTCGCTACCACCAGGCCTATGAGGCTCGCGACGGCCATCGCCATATCCACGGTGCCAACCTGGGTGTCAGTGCGGGCGCCTATGTGCAGTCCGGTGGCTTCGAGCCGCTGGCCTGCCACGAAGATGTGCAACTGGTGCGCAACCTGGAGCGGTGCGGCGCATCCATCGCCTGGAGCCACACGCCGCAGGTCACTACCAGCGCGCGCCTGGACTGCCGTGCCCAAGGCGGTTTTGGCGATTATTTGAAAAGCCTGATGCAGGCCACTTGAAAAAATCGACATTGCACGATGTAAAAGCGCCGAATCCTTGTCTATGCTGAAACCGCCTTGCTGCCATCCAGGGTTGGATGGTCGCCGTTCACCGCAGCGGAGCCTGCGGTGAAACAAGACAGCTGATTATAAGAAGTCGTCTCCGCAGTGGGCACGACCCAGCATCAATCCACAAGGACGTACTACTCATGAAGCCTGCCTCCTTAAGCGAGGGCCGTCGCGGCCCTGCGCAAATCTGGAACAGTGCGCCCCAGCTGGCGCAAATCCCCGCCATCAACCCTTCTTCACTGGTGCCCCGCGGGGCGCGAGTGGTGGTTATCGCCCCCCATCCGGGTGACGAGGTATTGGCCTGCGGGGGCTTGCTGCAACTGCTCAGCACCCTTGAATACCCCCTGCTGTTGATCTCCATCACTGATGGCAGCGCCAGCCATCCAGGCTCTAACCTGTGGCCGGCGAGCCGCCTGAGCGTGATTCGCCCGCAGGAAAGCGCCGAGGCACTGCGGCGCCTGGGGATGCCGTTACACAGCCTGAAGTGGATTCGTGGCGGCTTTTGTGACAACGCCCTCGGCGTCCGCGAGCAGCCACTGAGCCAGTTTATTGCGCGCTACCTGCAACCCAGTGATGTGGTCTTCACCACCTGGCGCCACGACGGCAACGATGACCATGACGCCGTTGGCCGCGCCAGTGCCAAAGCCTGCACACTGACCGGCGCGCGCCTGTACGAGCTGCCGGTCTGGGCGTGGCACTGGCCGGCGCGCGAAGGCTCGGTGATCCCTTGGCAACGCGCGCGTAAAATTCGCCTGGACACCTGGAGCGTTGCCCGCAAACTGCACGCCGCCCATGCGTATGCCAGCCAATTGGACGGCGACCCGGAAATCGGGCTGGCGCCGATACTCGCCCAGGATTTGCTGGAGCGCATGCGCGAGCCTTACGAAATCGTGTTCACCTGAGTGATGGCTAGGTATCGCACGGTGAGTGATGGTGAGTGCCCACGCCTATGCCGGTTGCGGCAACATCGCTGACAGCAACCAACGCGCGTATTGCGAAGCCAAAACCGGTGGCCAAAGCTGTAGCAACATTCGCGACAGCACCTAGCGCAATGCCTGCGAGGCGATGAAGCGCTGATCGCAGCCCACGCGGGGCACGCCGCACTTGCTCGGCGCGGGCCCCGCGGCACTGAATGCCTCGGTTGTTATCACGCCTGCCCTTCTCTTACGCTTGTGAGCACCTCAACCCGAGTCGCTATCGGAGCACACATGGACTTTGCCACCCTCTGCCTCTTCCTCCCGGCCTGCTTTGCCCTGAACATGGCGCCCGGACCGAACAATTTGCTGTCCGTCAGCAACGCCACGCGCTATGGCTATCGCACCTCTTGCCTCGCCGGCATTGGCCGCTTGCTGGCCTTCGCAGGCATGATCGCCCTCGCCTCAGCCGGCCTGGCGGTGGTACTGCAAACCTCGGAGCTGTTGTTTTACGCGCTCAAGATACTGGGGGCGGCGTACCTGTTTTATCTGGCGTTGCAGTTGTGGCGGGCTAATCCGGCGGCGCAGCCTGAAGCGGCTACGGCCAAGGTGGGATTGTGGGCATTGGCGCGTCAGGAGTTTCTGGTGGCGGCGGGCAACCCGAAAGCCATCCTGATCTTCACTGCGTTCCTCCCGCAGTTCGTGGTGCCCGGCCAACCGATCACGCCACAGTTCGCACTGCTGGGCGCGATGTTCCTGATGCTCGAATGGATCGCCATCAGCGCCTACGCCTATATGGGCCTGCACATGCGCCGTTGGTTCGCCGAGCCACGTGGCCAGCGGGTGTTCAATCGCTGCTGTGCGGGGCTGTTGTCGGCAGCAGCAACGGTGTTGTTAATGGCACGCCGGGCCTGAGCCGTATCGCCTATTACGGAGTGCGCATTGATGACCAAAACCGAACTCGCCAACTTCTACCAGGGCTACATCGCTTGCCTGAACCGTGAGGACTGGGACCGGCTGGGCCACTTCGTCCATCCGGATGTCACCTACAACGCCCGCCCGATCGGCCTCGCCGGTTACCGCGCCATGCTGGAACGGGATTTCCGTGAAATCCCCGACCTGGTGTTTCGCATCCAACTGTTGGTCGCCGACCCGCCCACCCTCGCCAGCCGCTTGAATTTCAGGGTCAGCCCCAGGGGTGAGTTTTTCGGGCTGCCGATCAATGGCAGGACGGTGAGCTTCGATGAGAACGTATTCTATGAATGCGTCGACGGCAAAATCGCGCACGTCTGGTCAGTGATCGATAAGGCGTCGATTCAGCAGCTGCTAGCTGGATAACACACCGTGGAGACCCAAAATGAACAACAAAAATACGCTGTGCCTGTGGTTCAACGGCACCGCGCTGGAAGCCGCGACGTTCTATGCCCAGACCTTCCCGGACAGCGCCGTGAAGGCAGTACACCATGCCCCTGGCGACTATCCCAACGGTAAACAAGGCGACGTGTTGACCGTCGAATTCACGGTCCTGGGCATCCCCTGCCTGGGCCTGAACGGTGGGCCGGCGTTTCCACACACTCAGGCGTTTTCATTCCAGGTGGCGACAGATGACCAGGCGGAAACCGACCGCTATTGGCACGCCATTATCCAAAACGGCGGCCAGGCCAGTGCCTGCGGCTGGTGCCAGGACAAGTGGGGGTTGTCCTGGCAGATAACGCCGCGCGTGCTGAGCGCTGCGGTGACCCATCCCGACCCGGCGACGGCCAAGCGTGCGTTTGACGCGATGATGACCATGAGCAAAATCGACATTGCCGCCATCGAGGCCGCCGTGGCCGGGCGCTGAAGGCCTGCAAAGATCGCGGGTGGGCGCGGGCGTGAGCGCTCCCACAGACATCGGCGTTCTGGCATCCTGACCGCCCCAAGTCGTCAAACGCGAGCGGTAGGCCCATGAACCACGGCGTCAAACTTGAAGCACGCACTGTCCCGGTCCCGCAGTCGATCAGCCCTGAAGCCCAAGCGACCCTGCAACGCCTGGTTGGCGCGGACGGCGTGCCGCTCAACGCGCTGCACGCCATGCCCGCGCCCGACGACCACGACGGCTGGCGCCGCCTGCAAGCCGCCGTTGCCGAGCACTACGCCAGTGTCAACGCCGGGCAGGCGGCGGCCCTGCGCGCCAGCCTGCACACCATCACCGTAGAAAATGCCACTGTGCACGTGGCCACACCGGCGACTGAGAGTGAGTTTGCCTACATCGACCTGCACGGCGGCGCGCTGGTCTTCGGTGGCGGGGAAAACTGCCGCATCGCCGCAGGCAAGCAGGCCGATTTGCACAACATGCTCTGCTACGGCATCGATTACCGCATGCCACCCGAGCATCCTTACCCGGCCGCGCTGGATGACTGCATGGCCACCTACCGGCATGTGCTGCAGCACCACGCCGCAGAACACATCGTGATTGGCGGGCGTTCGGCCGGCGGCAACCTTGCGGCGGCCCTGGTGTTGCGCGCCCGTGATGAAGGTTTGCCACTCCCGGCGGCGCTGGTGCTGCTGTCACCGGAGGTGGACCTGACCGAGTCCGGTGACAGTTTCCAGGTCAACCGGACCGTCGACGTGATACTGCCTAACCCGTTGATGGGCACCAACCTGCTATACGCCAACGGCGCCGACCTGACTCACCCGTACCTGTCGCCACTGTTTGGCGATTTTGCACCCGGCTTCCCGCCGACCTTCCTGCAAAGCGGCACGCGGGACCTGTTCCTGTCCAACACCGTGCGCCTGCACCGCGCCTTGCGCCAGGCGCGGGTGCCGGCGGTGCTGCATGTGTTCGAGGCGATGCCCCATGGCGGTTTCATGGGCGCGCCGGAAGATGCGGAGTTGGCCGCCGAGGTCGCAGAATTTGTGCGGATGCAGCTGCAGCGGGGTTGACACATTCAGTCACACGCCCTGAAGATGGAGGCCTTATTCAGGGTGTGTTACCTCATGTCCGCATCGTCTTTCGCTAACGTTTCCGTCATTGGCTTGATTGCCAAGGCGCAAGCGTGCGTTGCGCACACCCTCAAATCGAAGAAACAGTCGCTCATGTGACCGGGGCGCGCTGTCCCGTCAGATGAGCTGACTGGACATTGAGCGCAACGGACCTCCCTCCTCTTTGCACAATTGCCTAGGCCCTTCTGACGGTGACTCCAGCGGTCAACTATCAGGAGAAAGTGCATGTCATCGTTTCAAGGTATCTGGGTTCCCGTGGTCACGCCGTTTCATGACGGCGCCATCGATTTTATCGGCCTGCGCCGGCTGATCAGCCATTTGCTCGACAAGCACGTGGCCGGGATCATGGTCTGCACCACGACCGGGGAAGCCGCCTCGTTGAGTCGTTCCGAACAGCTGGCGGTGCTGGATGCCGTGTTGCAGCAGGTCCCGGCGCAGCGCGTGGTGATGGGCCTGTCGGGCAACAACCAGATAGAACTGCTGCAGTTTCAGCGCGAGATCCTCACGCGCCCGGTGGCCGGCCTGCTGGTGCCGGCGCCGAGCTACATCCGCCCTTCGCAGGCGGGCCTTGAAGCGTTTTTCCACACCGTGGCCGATGCGTCCGGCGTGCCGATCATTCTCTACGACATTCCCTACCGCACGGGCGTGACCTTCGAACAGGCTACGTTGCTGAGCATCATCAAGCACCCGCGAATCGTCGCTATCAAGGATTGTGGCGGTAACCTGGCCAATACCCTGGCGCTGATCGCCAGTGGCGAGGTGGCGGTGTTGTGTGGCGAAGACATGCAGATTTTCAACGCGTTGTGCCTGGGTGCCAGCGGTGCGATTGCGGCCTCGGCGCATGTGCAGACCGCAGACTTTGTGGCGCTGTGCCAGCAGGTGCGGGATAACCAACTCGTCGAGGCCCGGGCGACTTTTTTCACGTTACTGCCACTGATCAACACTCTGTTTATGGAGCCCAACCCGGCGCCGGTCAAGGCTGCGCTGGCCCTTGAAGGGTTAATCGGCAGTGAGCTGCGGGCGCCGATGCAAGCCGCCAGTGCACGGGTACAGCAGGCATTACGCCAGCTGCTGTAAAGAGCCGACCCGGCTCATGCGCCAAAAAAAGACATCCAGCGGACCGCCCGGTTGCGACCGGCGCGATCCCGGCCTATGTTCCAAGCCATGCTGTGCATTTCTGCTGTGCCTCCCTTACACCTAATCCGTGCCCAGGTGATGACATGCCCACGCTTTCCCGCCCCGCCGTACTGGAACTGATCGGCAACACGCCGTTGGTCAAGGTCAGCCGTTTTGATACTGGCCTGTGCACGCTGTTTCTCAAACTTGAATCGCAAAACCCTGGCGGCTCGATCAAGGACCGTATCGGCCTGGCCATGATCGACGCCGCCGAACGCGACGGCCGTTTGCGCCCCGGCGGCACCCTCATTGAAGCCACTGCCGGCAACACCGGGTTGGGCCTGGCGCTGGTGGGCCGGGCCAAAGGCTACCGCGTGGTGCTGGTGGTGCCCGACAAGATGTCCACTGAAAAAGTGCTGCACTTGAAGGCGATGGGCGCCGAAGTGCATATCACCCGCTCCGACGTCGGCAAGGGCCACCCCGAGTATTACCAGGATGTTGCCGCGCGCCTGGCCAAGGACATTCCCGATGCATTCTTCGCCGACCAGTTCAACAACCCGGCCAACCCGCTCGCCCACGAAACCAGCACCGCCCCGGAGATCTGGGCGCAAACCCAGCATGATGTGGACGCGATTGTGGTGGGTGTCGGTTCGGCCGGCACCCTCACCGGCCTGACACGCTTCTTCAAGCGGGTGCAACCGGACCTGGCCATGGTGCTGGCCGACCCGGTGGGCTCGGTCATGGCTGAATACAGCCGCAGCGGCCAGCTGGACACGCCAGGGTCGTGGGCGGTGGAAGGCATCGGCGAAGACTTCATTCCATCGATAGCCGACCTTTCCAGCGTGCGTCACGCCTATTCCATCAGCGATGAAGAAAGCTTCGACCACGCCCGCCAGTTACTCAAGGCCGAAGGTATCCTGGGCGGCTCGTCCACCGGCACCCTGCTGGCCGCCGCCCTGCGCTATTGCCGCGAACAAACCACACCGAAACGGGTGGTCACCTTCGTCTGTGACACCGGCACGCGCTACTTGTCGAAGGTCTACAACGACCAATGGATGAAGGACGCGGGCCTGCTCCAATACAAACACTACGGCGACTTGCGCGACCTGATCGCACGCCGTTTCGAAGACGGCCGGGTGATCAGCGTCAGCCCCGACGACACCTTGCTCACCGCCTTCCAGCGCATGCGCCTGGCGGACGTTTCACAGCTGCCGGTGCTGGTGGACGGCCAGCAACTGGTGGGGGTGATCGATGAGTCCGACATCCTGCTGGGCCTGCACAATGACGCCGCGGACTTCTCCATGACCGTCGCCAGCGCCATGACCGCCACCGTGCACACCCTCGCCCCCGGCGCCAGCCTCGCCCAATTGCAGGCGGAACTCGATCGCGGCCTGGTCGCCATCATCGCCGACGCGGCGGGCTTCCACGGCCTGATAACCCGCGTCGACTTGCTCAATCACCTACGGAGATCCCTTGCATGAGTCAGCCCGATAAAAGCGCCTTTGCCACCCGCGTGATCCACGCCGGGCAATCACCCGACCCGACCACGGGAGCGCTGATGCCGCCGATCTATGCCAACTCCACCTACCTGCAAGACAGCCCCGGCGTGCACAAGGGCTTTGATTACGGTCGCTCGCACAACCCGACGCGTTTTGCCCTGGAGCGCTGCGTCGCCAACCTTGAGGGCGGCAGCCAGGCGTTCGCCTTCGCGTCCGGGCTGGCCGCGATTTCCAGCGTGCTGGAACTGCTGGATGCCGGTGCGCATGTGGTGTCCGGCAACGACCTGTACGGTGGCACCTTCCGCCTGTTCGACAAGGTGCGCCAACGCAGCGCCGGGCACCGTTTCAGCTTTGTCGACCTGACAGACCTGGCGGCGTTCGAAGCGGCGTTGCAGGACGACACGCGCATGGTCTGGGTCGAAACCCCGAGCAACCCGCTGCTGAGCCTCACCGACCTCAGCGCCATCGCGCGGATCTGCCGTGAGCGTGGCATCCTCTGCGTGGCTGACAACACGTTCGCCAGCCCGTGGATTCAACGCCCGCTGGAATTGGGGGTCGACATCGTGGTGCACTCGACCACCAAATACCTCAACGGCCACTCCGACGTGATCGGCGGCATCGCCATCGTCGGCCACAACCCGGCCCTGGCCGAGCGCCTGGGCTTCCTGCAAAACTCGGTCGGCGCCATCGCGGGCCCGTTCGATGCCTTTTTAACCCTGCGCGGCGTGAAAACCCTGGCACTGCGCATGGAGCGCCATTGCAGCAACGCCCTGGACCTGGCGACCTGGCTGGAACAACAGCCGCAAGTGTCACGGGTGTACTACCCGGGCCTGGCGTCGCACCCGCAACACGCGCTGGCGCGTCGGCAAATGCGCGGGTTTGGCGGGATGATTTCAGTGGACTTGAACACAGACCTGGCTGGCGCTACGCGCTTTCTGGAGAACGTCACGATCTTCGCCCTGGCCGAGAGCCTCGGCGGCGTGGAAAGCCTGATCGAACACCCGGCGATCATGACCCATGCCAGCATCCCCGCAGCGACGCGGGCGCAGTTGGGCATTGGTGATGGGTTGGTGCGATTGTCGGTGGGGGTTGAGGATGTGGAGGATCTAAGGGCCGACCTGGCCCAGGCGTTGGCGCGTATCTAACCCGATCGTCGAACCATGAATAGCCCGCTCCCACCGTTGGCTTAGCGTCAGGCCGAGGTGACGGTGGCAGCTGCGAGTTTGGTGTTGGCGTGATCCAACGGCAATACTCGGTCAAGTGTGGGAGCGGGCTTGCTCGCGAAAGCGCCGTGTCAGTCAACTGATGTATCAACTGACCCAACGCCTTCGCGAGCAAGCCCCGCTCCCACCGTTGGTTTAGCGTCAGGCCGGAGTGATGAA
>NZ_LXJP01000029.1:0-87423 GCF_001728855.1 Pseudomonas sp. AP19
GCCCAGAATCTACCGTCAAGCGCTAATTACGCTTTTGTCGCAGAAAGTGGTTTTTTCGCAATAAGGCGGGGAATTCGACGCGTCACTGGTGGAATCCGCAAGACCAACAGCAGCGCACCGATAGATGCATAGATGGCCCACTCCTTCAGGTCGGCCCGCACGATCCAAAGCATATGCAGCAAACCAAGCCCAAGAATCACATACACCAGGCGATGCAGCTTCTTCCAACGGCTGCCGAGCCGACGCTGACTATAGCGATTGGACGTCACCGCCAGCACCAGTAAACAGAGGAAACCCAGCGCGCCCACAATAATGTAAGGCCGCTTGCGCAGCTCTACACCAAATTGCGACCAATCAAGCCCAAGGATGAACACGCAGTAAGCCGCCAGGTGCAGAGCCACATACGCAAAACACCAGAGCCCCAGCTGTCGGCGGACAGCAATCCACCCCGCCCACCCACTGAGCTTCTGCAGTGGCGTCATGCACAGTGTGATCAGCAACAGAACCAGCGTTCCAAGCCCCAACCGATCCATCAGCACTTTCCCAGGATCAGGCCCGAGCACCGAGCTCCACGCTTCATATAACCAGAAAAATGGCCATATCGCCGCCGCTATAAAGACGCCAATGCGCCAGATTGGATAACGCATCAGTAGTTCTTCCGCAAATCGAGACCTGTATAAAGAGAAGCGACCTCATCCGAGTAGCCATTGAACATCTGCGTCTCGCGCACATTTGGACTGAATAAGCCGCTCGGCAGACGACGCTCCCGCGCCTGAGTCCAGCGAGGATGGTCGACTGTAGGATTCACGTTTGCGTAGAACCCATACTCATTGGCCGCAATACTCTGCCACGTGGTTTTAGGCTGCTCGCTCACAAGGCTGATGCGCACAATGGACTTCACACTCTTGAAGCCATACTTCCACGGCACCACCAAACGCAACGGCGCGCCGTTCTGGTTAGGCAACTCACGCCCATACATGCCTACGGCAAGAATCGCCAACGGGTTCATGGCTTCATCCAGACGCAGCCCTTCTACATAAGGCCAGTCGATCAAGCCGAAGCTTGAACGCTGACCCGGCATGCTTTTCGGGTCCTGGAGCGTTTCAAAGCGGATGTACTTGGCCTTGGAGGTCGGCTCAACCTGTTTGAGCAAGGCTGAAATGGGAAAGCCCATCCACGGAATCACCATTGACCAAGCCTCGACACAGCGCAACCGGTAAATGCGTTCTTCCAACTGATAAGGCTTCATGAAGTCTTCCAGGGCATAACGCCCAGGCTTGGCGACTTCCCCATCAATGACCACGCTCCATGGCTCGGTCTTGAGCGAGCCCGCGTTCTTCGCCGGATCCCCTTTGTCCGTACCGAACTCATAGAAGTTGTTGTAGTGGGTTGCATCCTTGAACGGGGTGATAGCCTCGTCCTTTACCGTGACAGCCTGCCACTTGGTACTCGGCAGCTTCTCGGCAAACCAGCTGGGGGCGTTGCCCGGTTCGACATCGGCATAACGCGCAGCATCGTCCGCACTGGCCCAGCGCGGCAAACTACTGGCCGCGACACCGGCAAGCGCACCGCCGAGCAGGCTGCGGCGAGAAAGGTAGAAGGATTCGGGGGTCACATCCGATTCAAGGCAATCGGACGCTTTGGGGATCTTGATTAACATGGCAACTCCGCAGCATTGGAGGACTGATGCACCAATAGACTGCGGAGTATGGGGAACATTACATTAAGACAATGTTTTGTCGCGACGCAGATGCAGCAAATATTGGATCGGCCCGGAAGCAGCGTAGACCAGGAACGCCAGCAGCAGGATACGCGGGGGATCACTGAACACGACGGCAAACACCAGCACAACCACCAGGATAGCCACGAAAGGCACGCGCCCTTTGAGGTCCAACTCCTTAAAGCTGTTGTACTTGATGTTACTGACCATCAGCATGCCGGCCGCCGCAACCATCAAGGCCACCAGAAAAGACATCTTCGACCCCTGGATCCCGTAGTCACTGAACGCCCAGACGATACCCGCCACCACTCCCGCAGCAGCGGGGCTTGCGAGACCAATGAAGTAACGCTTGTCGGCCGTACCCACCTGGGTATTGAAGCGCGCCAGACGCAAAGCAGCGCCCGCGACGTAGATGAAGGCAACCATCCAGCCCACCTTGCCCATATCGCCCAGTGCCCAGGCGAACGCCAGCAGTGCAGGCGCCACACCAAAGGCAACCATGTCCGACAACGAGTCGTACTCGGC
This sequence comes from Pseudomonas sp. AP19, assembly GCF_001728855.1. Taxonomy (NCBI): domain Bacteria; kingdom Pseudomonadati; phylum Pseudomonadota; class Gammaproteobacteria; order Pseudomonadales; family Pseudomonadaceae; genus Pseudomonas; species Pseudomonas sp. AP19. Next base: position 2,246 of record NZ_LXJP01000029.1, read on the forward strand.
ACCGAAGGCGCTTTGGGTATTGGTCATACGCGCAACACGGCCATCAAGGCCGTCGAGCACCATGGCCACAAAGATTGCGATGGCAGCAAAACCGAAATACTTGCTGGCGCTCGCCGCATCACCCGCCGCCAACGCGCTTTGAGCGCTCATGGAGTTGATGATGGAATAGAAACCGGCAAACAGGTTCGCCGTGGTGAACAGATTGGGCAGGAGATAGATGCCACGATGCCGGACCTTGCGGCCTTCCGCGTCATGCCCTTCTTCGACATGTTCATCGATCGGTAGCAGGCTATCGGCGTCAGAAGCCTGGCTTGGCTCGTCGGGACGTTCGCTCATGGACTTTACCTTGCAACGGGTGTGAAAAAAATTCGACAAATACTTGCGGCGAGTGTTCGCCCGCAAACGATGCAGCTTTATACCAGAACCAGCCTCCCAAACGAAAAAACGCGGCCTAAGCCGCGTTTTCTCTTGATACGTACGACTTAGTTTTTGGCTTTGTCGACGATCTTGTTGGCACCGATCCACGGCATCATGGAGCGCAGTTGCTCGCCGATGACTTCGATACCGTGAGCGGCGTTGTTACGACGCTTGGCAGTCATCGAAGGGTAGCCGGTTGCGCCTTCGCTGATGAACATTTTGGCGTATTCGCCGTCCTGAATACGTTTCAGGGCGTTGCGCATAGCCTGACGCGACTCGGCGTTGATAACTTCCGGGCCAGTCACGTACTCGCCGTATTCGGCGTTGTTGGAGATCGAGTAGTTCATGTTGGCGATACCGCCTTCGTACATGAGGTCAACGATCAGCTTCAGTTCGTGCAGGCATTCGAAGTAGGCCATTTCCGGCGCATAGCCAGCTTCAACCAGGGTTTCGAAACCGGCTTTAACCAGTTCAACGGTACCGCCGCACAGAACAGCTTGCTCGCCGAACAGGTCGGTTTCGGTCTCGTCCTTGAAGGTGGTTTCGATGATACCGGTACGACCGCCACCAACACCCGCTGCGTAGGACAGCGCAACGTTTTTGGCGTTGCCCGAAGCGTCCTGGTAGATCGCGATCAGGTCAGGGATACCGCCGCCTTTGACGAACTCGGAACGCACGGTGTGGCCCGGCGCTTTCGGCGCAATCATGATCACGTCGAGGTCAGCGCGTGGCACAACCTGGTTGTAGTGAATCGCGAAGCCGTGGGAGAAGGCCAGGGTGGCGCCCTTCTTGATGTTCGGCTCGATTTCGTTCTTGTACAGCGCGGACTGGAACTCGTCCGGGGTCAGGATCATGACCAGGTCGGCAGCAGCAACAGCGGAAGCAACGTCAGTTACTTTCAGACCGTGGGCTTCAGCCTTGGCAACAGTGGCCGAGCCTTTACGCAGACCAACAGTGACGTCAACGCCGGAATCTTTCAGGTTGCAAGCTTGTGCGTGACCCTGGGAACCGTAGCCGATGATGGCGACTTTCTTGCCCTGGATGATCGACAGGTCACAATCTTTATCGTAATAAACTTTCATGAGGTTCCTCTATATATCCAGGCCGTAAGGCCATTCGCTAATTTGGGTTAGATGCTGAGTACTTTGTCGCCACGGGCAATCCCGGTGACACCACTGCGTACCGTTTCCAGAATCGAGGCCGTCCCGATCGACTGGATGAAGCTGTCCAGCTTGTCGCTTGTACCGGTCAGTTGCACGGTATAAACGCTGGCGCTCACATCGACGATCTGCCCGCGATAAATATCGGTAGTCCGTTTGATCTCGGCACGTTGAGCACCCGTCGCCTTAACCTTTACCAACATCAGCTCACGCTCGATGTGGGCACTTTCCGACAGATCGACCAGCTTGACCACTTCGATCAGTTTGTTGAGGTTCTTGGTGATCTGCTCGATCACCTCATCGTGGCCCACGGTGGTCAACGTCAGGCGCGACAGGGTCGGGTCTTCGGTCGGTGCCACGGTCAGGCTTTCGATGTTGTAGTTGCGTTGCGAAAACAGGCCGACAACACGAGACAGAGCGCCGGGTTCGTTCTCCAGAAGCAGGGAGATAATATGCCGCATGATTAAGTACGCTCCGTCTTGTTCAGCCACATATCGCGCATAGAGCCGTCTTTGATTTGCATCGGGTAGACGTGCTCGCTGGTGTCAACCTGAATATCAAGGAACACCAGACGGTCCTTCATGGCGAACGCCTCTTCCATCATCGGCTTGAGATCCTTCAAATCAGTGATGCGCATGCCGACGTGGCCATAGGCTTCAACCAATTTGACGAAATCTGGCAACGATTCCATGTAGGAATGGGAGTGACGGCTACCGTAGCTCATGTCCTGCCACTGACGAACCATGCCCAGCACGCCGTTGTTCAGGCAGACGATCTTCACCGGAAGGCCGTACTGCAAGCACGTCGACAGTTCCTGGATGTTCATCTGGATGCTGCCCTCACCGGTGACGCACGCGACGTCGGTGTCTGGGAAGCTCAGCTTTACGCCCATGGCCGCAGGGAAACCAAAGCCCATCGTGCCCAGACCACCGGAGTTGATCCAGCGGTTAGGCTTGTCGAACTTGTAGTACTGGGCGGCGAACATTTGGTGCTGGCCCACGTCGGAGGTCACAAAGGCGTCGCCCTTGGTCACTTCGCACAGGGTTTCGATCACGGTTTGCGGCTTGATGATGCTGCCGTCGCCCTTGTCGTAAGGGAACAGGCCGCGATCACCGCGCCACTCGTCAATCTGCTTCCACCAGCTGGCAACGGATTCCTTGTTCGGCGTTTCGCCGATGTCCTTGAGCGCGGCAACCATTTCGGTCAACACACTTTCCACTGGACCAACGATCGGCACGTCGGCCTTGATGGTCTTGGAGATGGACGCCGGGTCGATGTCGATGTGGATAATCTTGGCATTCGGGCAGAACTTGCTCGCGCCATTGATCACACGGTCATCAAAACGCGCGCCCACGGCCAGGATCACGTCGGCGTGGTGCATGGCCAGGTTGGCGGTGTAGCTACCGTGCATGCCGAGCATGCCGACAAACTGACGATCGGTGCCCGGGAAGGCGCCGAGGCCCATCAGGGTGTTGGTTACCGGCAGGTTAAGCAGTTTGGCCAGTTCGGTCAGCGGTGCGGAACCGCCGCCCAGAATGACACCACCGCCCGAGTACAACACAGGGCGTTTGGCTGCCAGGAGCATCTCTGCTGCCTTGCGGATTTGCCCCGAGTGCCCACGAACAGCCGGGCTGTAGGAACGCAGCTTGGCTTTCTTGGGGAAGACGTATTCAAATTTTTCGGCCGGGTTGGTCATGTCTTTCGGGATATCTACCACGACAGGGCCGGGACGACCGGACTGTGCGAGGTAGAAGGCCTTTTTCATGACTTCCGGGATTTCCGAAGCATGCTTGATCATGAAGCTGTGTTTCACGATCGGCCGGGAAATACCGATCATGTCGGTTTCCTGGAAGGCATCGGTACCGACCATGGTGCTTGCGACCTGGCCGGAAATGATCACCATCGGAATGGAGTCCATATAAGCAGTCGCGATGCCGGTAATGGCATTCGTTGCGCCTGGGCCGGACGTAACCAGTACCACGCCGGCTTTACCGGTGGCACGGGCGTAACCGTCAGCCATATGGGTCGCGGCCTGTTCGTGACGAACCAGGATGTGGGTAACAGCCGGTTCCTTGAACAGTGCGTCGTAGACATGCAGCAGAGCACCACCTGGGTACCCGTAGATATAATCGACGCCTTCGTCACGCAAAAAGCGGACGAGCATCTCACCGCCAGATAAAAGCTCCACGTTGTTCACCTCTAAAACGCCAGAATACCGTCCGTTAAAAACCGACGGGTCTTAATAGGTTTACTTCTCAACAGAGCATGAGCGACGGTGGTCGCCGACTACGTCAGCACTGACTGAGCAAGTATTGGGATCGTCCCAAGTGTTGCGGGCTTTTCCCACCCAGCGCGAGGTAACGCGTTGCGGGTGTTACAGGTCGGCGCGGGTATGCGCCTCATGATCTGCTGAGCGGGCCTGCTTCTGGCAGTCCCGATACAGCGGACTTTGGATTCTTCTGTTTCAGCCCCTTCAAGTCAAGCAATAATTGCGCTTTTTTCCAACTAAGCGCATGAGAACGTAGAAGAAAGGGGTTTGAGGAGGGATAAAACTCGCCTGAATGTCGTCAAGCGGTAGAAATGTGCGCAAGACTGCCGGAAATACCGGCAGTCAGGCAATTAACGAGCGTCGACGATCAATTGGTCGAACTTTTTCAGCGCATTTCGCAAACCCAGGCTCTCAACCGGCCGATCGGCATAGACCATCTCGGCCATCTCAAGGATCCCTGAAGCATTGGGCAATGGCAGGTCCTGCTCCAGAATCTGCTTCATGCGCACCAGGAAGATCCATTGCAGCCACTGGTGAAAGTCCAGGGTATCGACCGAGAAAGGCTCGACGCTGCTCAGCGCCTCGGCGCTGGGGGACACTTCGTCCCACCAACCCTGCACACGCAACTCGCGCTCAATCAGCAATAACTGTTCAGCAATCGCTGGAAACCGTGCATCCATCAGAGGCTGACCTTGGCTTTCTGTCGAGCTTGAGCGGCCCCGGCCGCGTCGCCTTGTGCGGCACGCGCATCACCAATCAAGGCCCATAGGTTGGCTTGCAGGTCTGGACGACCATTGGCCATGGTCAGGCCGCGACGGGCGAACTGCTCGGCCTGCGGCGCGTCACCCTGAGCCATGCGCACTTGGGCGAGGCGATACAACACTTGCGGCTCGCGAGGTGCCACACGTTGAGCACGCTCAAGGCTCGACGACGCACCATTCAAGTCGCCGCTGGCTTGCTGCTGCTGGGCGGTCGTCAGCAAAGCCAACACCGGACCATCCAGTTGCTCGTCAGCCGACAGACCGCCAGCGCTCGAACGCGACGGAATGCCGCTCGGCGTGGACGGCATGTTGTAGGTGCCCTGGTTGATCGGCGCCGTCTGGATCGGCGTGGAGTCGACAGGCCCCGATGTGCTTGGCCCCGGGGTCCACGGCTCGGCACTGATCGGCGCCGACGTAGCGGCACCCGCGCCCGGCACCATTACCACTACACCCGAATCCTGCGGTATGGCTTGCGGTGTGGCTTGGGCAGGCCGCTTGACCACGGTCTGACGGAAACCGCCATTGGCCGAAATGCGGTCGTTGTTGGAAACGGTCGTGCTCGAATCCACCACCGGAATCGAACCGCGTTGCACGCTGGAGCAACCGCTGAGTACCGCCAGAGCTGTAATAGCTGGAATCAACCACTTGTTCACTTGAAACCCTCTTTGCTTAATTCATCCAGCCCTTGACCCAATCCATCACCGATTCCGCGTCAGCAGGGGCACTGCCACCGCACGCGGCGCCGGGTGGTGGCTCGCTGCCGCGAATATACGGCATCTGTACTGCGCCCGGACAGTTGGCATCGGAACCTTGGCCGGTATGCGGATCAATCCAAGCCTGCACGATGTTATCCGGCTGCGGCATGTTCAGCGGCAGCGGGTCGGCCTTGCGCATGAAACTGGTCCAGACCTGCAGGGCACCGGTCGCACCGGTGAACGGTGTCTTGCCATTGTCGTCACGCCCAAGCCACACCACCGCCAACACATCCTGGCCGAAGCCGGCGAACCAGCTGTCACGCGAATCGTTACTGGTACCGGTCTTGCCCGCCAGCGTCAGGTTCGACGGCAGCACGCTATAGACCGAGCGCCCGGTGCCTTCGCGCATTACGCGCTGCATGGCGTTCTGGATCAGGTAGATGGAGCCCGCATCAAAACGCTGCTGAATCTGGAACGGATAGCGCTTGAGCGGCTCGCCCTCGGCGGTCAGCACGCTGCGAATGCCGCGCATCGGCGTATTGAAACCACCGTTGGCGAGAGTCTGGTACATCGTGGCCACTTCCATTGGGGTCATGGCGCCAGCCCCCAGAAGCATCGATGGGAACGCCGGGAACTCACGGGTAATGCCGAGGCGGCCCAAGGTTTTCAGCACATTCGGCACACCCACCTCAAGCCCGAGGCGCGAGGTGGAGATGTTGTAGGAATGCGCCAGGCCCTGGTACAGGAACACGGTGCCGTGGGAGCGTCGATCGAAGTTCTGCGGCGTCCACACTTGGCCATCAGCACCTTTGACCGAAAGCGGGTCATCCGACAACCAACTGGTCAGGGTGTATTTGCTTGGTTTTTCCAAAGCCGTCAGGTAGACCGCCGGCTTAACCAGCGAGCCAATCGGCCGCACGGCATCCAGTGCGCGGTTGAAACCGGCAAAACTGGCTTGTCGACTGCCGATCATGGCCTGGACTTCGCCGGTTTCCGGGTTGGTCACGACCATCGCCGCCTCGACTTCATCCGAGCCTTTACGGCCGGTCAGGCGCTTGAATGTGTCGTTCACCGATGCTTCGGCTTTCATCTGCAGAATCGGGTCGAAACTGGTGAAAATCCGCAGGCCTTCTTCGGTCAAGTCTTCGTCGCGGTAATCTTCACGCAACTGGCGTTTGACCAGGTCGATAAAGCCTGGGAAGGAGCTGTCCGCCAGCTTGCCGCGAGTGGTTACACCCAGTGGCATTTTCTTTGCGGCAGCGACTTGTTCGGCAGTGGCTACACCCTGCTGTTCCAGCACATCCAGCACCAGGTTACGACGCTCGAGCGCACGTTCCGGATTGCGCCGCGGGTTGTAATAGGACGGGCCCTTGACCATCCCGACCAACAACGCGACTTGATGCAACTTCAGCTCGGACAAAGGCTGGCCAAAGAAGAACTGACTGGCCAAGCCAAACCCGTGCACGGCGCGCTGGCCATCCTGACCGACGAAGACCTCGTTGAGGTACGCCTCAAGGATTTCCTGCTTGCTGTAATGCAGTTCCAGCAGCATTGCCATCATGGCTTCGGTGAGCTTACGCGTCAGGCTGCGCTCGTTGGTCAAGTAGAAGTTCTTGACCAATTGTTGCGTCAGCGTGCTGCCACCCTGTGTCATCTTCCCACCGGAGGTGTTCACCCAGATCGCGCGAGCAATCGACTTCGGTGACACACCCCAATGGCTGTAAAAGTCGCGATCTTCTACCGCAACCAAGGTTTCCAACAGGTAGGGCGGCACCTGATCAAGCTTGATCAGGATGCGATCTTCTAGGTTCTTCGGGTAAATCCCGCCGATCATCAAGGGTTCAAGCCGAACTACAGGCAACTTTGAACCATTAAGCGACGACAGCTCTGCGACGTAATCGCCAGAGAAGCGCACGCGCACCGGCTGGGCTTTTTCGAGGCCTTCATAGAACTGGAAGCCGCGGGTATTCAAATCGACAGTGTTACCACTGACAGCGGCGGCACCCGGGCCGTTGCTCACGGGCTCGCGGCGATACCCCAGGGCATCGAGCTCAGTCAGGAAGTCTTCCTTGCTCAGCTTCTGGCCAGTGAACAATTCCAGCGGGCGTGCATACACCTTGGCCGGGATGGTCCAGCGCTTGCCGGAGAACTTCTCCTGGACCACGGCATCGAGGTAAACCGCGAAGCCGGCGAGCACGACAAGGCCTACCAGGCTTAGCTTGAGCGCCCAGCCCAGCCACGGACGCAGGCCGCGGGAAGGAGGTTTTTTACGGGAACGGGGAGATCGGGTTCGAGTCATGGCGGCGGATTATACGCACTTTATCGATGATCAACATGAGCCGGACAGCGGTTTGCACGACCGGCTGTAACCGCCATAATGCCGACCATGATTTCCCCCAGACTTTGAAGGATCGCCTGTGAGCCAGTCCCTGATTGCTGCACTGCAAAACCCGGCTTTGTATCCGCATCCAGTTGAAGCGTTTCAAGTCATCGAGACCCATATTTCCTGGGTCATACTGACGGGCCCCTTCGCTTATAAACTGAAGAAACCGATGAACTTCGGCTTTCTGAATTTCACTGAGCTGGCCGATCGCGGGCATTTTTGCAATGAAGAGCTGCGACTCAACCAGCGCCTGACCAAAGATTTGTATCTCGAAGTCTTGCCGATCACAGGCACAGCCGAAGCCCCGCAATTGGGCGGCGAAGGCCCGGTAATCGAGTACGCGCTGAAAATGCGCCAGTTCCCGCAAAGCCAACTGCTGAGCACCTTGCAAGCCAACGGCGAACTGACCAGCGCACACATTGATGAGATGGCCAAGCAGATTGCGCATTTCCACCTGACCGCACCGAAAGTGCCGCAAGACCACCCCGCCGGCACCCCGGACGAAGTGATGGCGCCGGTACGCCAGAACTTCGAGCAAATCCGCCCCTTCCTCAGCGACAAGGCCGACCTGGCGCAACTGGAAGCCCTGCAAGCCTGGGCTGAAAGCAGCTTCGAGCGCCTCAAGCCGCTGCTGGCCCAACGCAAACTTGGCGGTTTCACTCGCGAATGCCACGGTGATATCCACCTGGGCAACGCCACGCTGATCGATGGCCAGGTCGTGATTTTTGACTGCATCGAGTTCAATGAGCCCTTTCGCTTCACCGACGTCTACGCCGACACCGGCTTCCTGGCCATGGACCTGGAAGACCGCGGCCTCAAATCCCTGGCACGCCGGTTTATCAGCCAATACCTGGAGTTGACCGGCGACTACCAAGGCCTTGAACTGCTGAACTTCTATAAAGCCTACCGTGCGCTGGTCCGCGCCAAGGTTGCACTGTTCAGCATGCCGAGCGAGGCAAGCCCGGTGCAACGCGCCACCACCCTGCGCCAGTACCGCAACTACGCCAACCTGGCGGAAAGCTACAGCACCATTCCTTCGCGTTTCCTCGCCATTACCCACGGCGTCTCGGCCGTCGGCAAAAGCCACGTTGCCATGCGCCTGGTGGAAGCATTGGGCGCTGTACGCCTGCGCTCGGATGTGGAGCGCAAGCGCCTGTTCGGCGAGCAGAAAGTCGAGAACACGCCGCAAGCCGGTATCTATGCTGCCGATGCCAGCGCAGCGACCTACGCTCGCCTGAACGAAATCGCCGATACCCTGCTGCGCGCCGGGTACCCGGTGGTACTGGATGCCACGTTCCTGAAGCGCGAACAACGTGACACCGCCGCGAAAATTGCTGAAGCCACCGGCGCGCCGTTCCTGATCCTGGATTGCAATGCGCCGCAAGCCGTTATCGCCAGCTGGCTGGCACAACGTCAGGCCGATAAAAACGATCCTTCCGACGCGACCCTGAGCATTATCGAAGAGCAGCAAGCCAGTCGCGACCCGCTGACCGCCGAGGAGCAGCTCCTCAGCAAGCGTGTCGAGACGAATGAAAGCGGGACGCTGGACGCATTAGTCGCGCACATTCGTCAGCACCTGCCCGGCCTGTAAGAAATATTTCTTGGTCGTGTCACCGTTCTTCGGTGCGCGACCGAGAAATAGTGGCACTATAATGGCGCCATAATTCCAACAGGAGTCGCCGCAATGAGTCAGCCCAAGCTTCTTGATACCCCGCTCTACGCACTCCTGCACAAGGACGACATTCGCGGGTTCAACCAGGGACGCCCCAAAGACGGGATTATCGACATGCGCGGTGGCGACTTCCGAGGGTTGGACCTGCGTGATTTGAATGCCACAGGCGTGGACTTTACCGACGCGTATTTCCGCTCTGCCGACCTGCGCGGTCTGGATTTGCGCGACTGTTCACTGGAAGGCGCCAGCCTGGCGCATGCGCAGATCTCCGGCACCTACTTCCCCGCCGAATTGACGGCTGACGAGATCCTGATGTCGGTTAATTTCGGCACTCGCCTGCGTTACCGCACCAAGTAACATCACACTCCGGGCCCGAGGTACGTACCGCGCGTACCGGGCAGCGCCTGCCTGCTTGTCTTCAAAATCGTACGCCATTCTTATAGCGATTCAGCCGTTCCTGACCAAAGAATCACGCTTTTCCTACTGAGCGCTACACTCCCTTTCAGGCCTGCCTGGTCACGATACCCACCGCACCATTCGGCCGTCGCAAGGAGGCTTGATGAACGATGAGCTGCAACACTTGAAAAACCTTGGAAAGACGTCAGCGCAGTGGCTGCACGCGGTGGGCATCCACAGCGCGTCCGACTTGCGCCGGCTGGGAGCGGTCGATGCCTATCGGGCGGTACGGACTCGCGGGTTCCGGGCGTCGAAAGTCCTGCTGTATGCAATTGAGGGGGCATTGATGGATGTTCATTGGAACGATATCCCGGCAGAGCGCAAGGAAGCGCTGAACCGTCAATTGGATGCGATTTCAGCGCGCCAGAAGAATTAGGGCGCTTAGCAAACCCAGTTTTTACGGGCTATAAGCACGCTGACTTGAGAAAACGGCAGATCGCTGAAAAACAACTGTTGACTCTCAAATGAGAATCGTTATGATTATCACAACTGGTCGCGAGATCAGCCGATAACTGAAAGACCATTGGTTCGGACTCTCAGATTATCTCCTCATCAGGCTAATCACGGTTATTTGACCCGGCTCTTGCCGGGTCTTTTTTTTGCCTAAGAAAAACTGATTTCAGCGCGCAATAATCAGTGGATGCCCGCGCTCGGGGTGTGGCTGCACCAATACGTCCAGGCCAAACACCGCCTTGAGCGGCTCAGGCCGCATCACCTGTGCCGGCGTGTCCAGCGCATGTGGACGCCCGCCTTCCAGCAACAGAATGCGATCACAGTAACGCGCCGCCAGATTGAGGTCATGGAGGATCACCAACACTGCCGCGCCCCGGTCGGCAAATGTACGAATTGCCTGCAAGGTCGTGTGTTGGTGCAAGGGATCGAGCATCGATGTCGGCTCGTCCAGCAGCAACGTCTGCCCCGCTTCCCCCGGCCACAATTGCGCCAAAACCCGCGCCAGGTGCACACGTTGGCGCTCACCGCCCGAAAGGGCCAGGTAACTGCGACCGCTCAAGTGCTCGATATCCGCCGCCTGCAGCGCCGCGGTAATAATTTCTTCATCTCTCACCCGCCCGGTCTGATGGGGCAAGCGGCCCATGCCTACAACCTCTTCGACACGAAAAGCGAAATCCAGGGTGGATGACTGCGGCAACACTGCCAGACGCTGGGCACGCTGTGGCCCGCTCCAGTCCTGCAAGGCTTGCTGATCCAGCCATACATGGCCCTGATCCGGCTGAAGCTCGCCGCACAGCGCACCGAGCAACGTGCTTTTGCCCGCGCCATTCGGGCCCAGCACGCCGAGCACCTCACCGGGCAACACGTCCAGGGTGACCCCCGACAGCACGGTTTTGCGACCACGCCTGACCTGCAACGCTTCGACTCGCAGCATCAGGCACGCCCTCGCAGCAACAAATACAGAAAAAACGGTGCACCAATAAACGCCGTCACGATGCCGATCGGCAATTCAGCCGGCGCCAGGGCCAAGCGCGCTACCAGATCGGCAAACAGCAACAAGCTCGCCCCGGCCAGCACCGAAGCCGGCAACAGCACCCGATGATCAGGCCCCGCCAACAGCCGCACAAGATGCGGCACTACCAGCCCGACAAACCCGATCATTCCCGCCGCCGCTACCGCCGCGCCCACCCCCAAAGCCGTACAGAACACCAGTTCACGCTTGAGCCGCTCCACGTCAATCCCAAGGTGATTGGCCTCCGACTCCCCCAGTAACAATGCATTCAACGCTTTCGCCCGGCGCGGCAACCACAACGCGACACCGGCACTGACCAGCAGCAAGGGCCACAACCGCGAATAGCTTGCGCCATTGAGGCTGCCCAGGTTCCAGAAGGTCAGCGTGCGCAACGTGGCGTCATCCGCCAAATAGGTAAACAACCCCACCGCCGAGCTGGCGAGGGCCGTGAGGGCGATACCGGCGAGCAGCATCGTCGCAACGTTGGTCTGGCCGTTGCGTCGGCCGAGCCGGTAAACCAGTGCGGTGACGCCCAAACCGCCGAGAAATGCGCACAACGACAGTAGATACGGGCCAAACGCATCCGGCAGACCGCCAAAAAACGAGCCGCCGACGATCGCAATCGCCGCGCCCAACGCCGCACCACTGGAAACACCGACCAACCCCGGATCGGCCAGCGGGTTGCGAAACAACCCCTGCATTGCCACGCCCGACAATGCCAGGACACCGCCCACGGCCAGCCCCAATAAGGTACGCGGCAAACGGATCTGCCCTAAAATCAGCTCTGCCTGCTCCAGGCCGTGAGCTTCAATCGGCGCCCCCAGCATGCGCAACGCAGCCTTCAGCGTATCCAGCAAAGGCAGGCTGACAGGCCCCAACGCCAATGAAAGCCAGGTTGCCAACAGACATAACAGCGCCAGCCCAATAAAGAGCGTTTTCGGTTTAACCAACGTCGTCATGGGGCAGGTTTAGCCTGGGACGGATAAAACCCGGCAGACAGCGTCACCAGGCTTTGCGGCAAGCGTGGCCCGAGCCCTCCCACCAGCAGGGTTGGGTCCAACTCAAACACCCGACTATTCTTGGCCGCCGGCGTGGAAGCCAAAATCGGGCTCTCCTTGAACAAGGCGGCCCTCGCGGCGTCACCGGTTAAGGCGCGGTCAGCAAACACCAGCACATCGGGGCTCAACCCCGCCAACGACTCCACCGAAAAGGGTTTGTAACCCGTATGGGTCGCCAGGTTTTTGCCGCCTGCCAGCTGCAACATCCAGTCGGCAGCCGTGTCTTTACCGGCAATCAGCGGTTTGCCACCCGCGTGACCGAGCAACAACAGCACGCCCGGTGCCTTTTGGGTGGTTTGGGCCTTGGCAACCCAGGCTTTTTGCTGCTCAAGCGCCTGCTCATAGCCGGTAAACAATTCGTTGGCCCTGGCCTCACTGCCCAGCAACTTGCCCAAATGCTGAAGGTTCCCCTGCAACGTCGGTAAATCGGGCTGCGCCGAGAACATCTCGACCTGCACACCCGCCCCCCGAATCTGCGCCAGCACCGGCGGCGGGCCCATCTCTTCAGTGCCGACCAGAACCTGCGGGCGCAGGCTTAAAATACCTTCAGCCGACAACTGCCGTTGGTAGCCAATACTGGGCAACTTCGTGAGCGAATCAGGATGCTGACTGGTGGTATCGACGCCTACCAACTTCGACTCACCGCCCAGGGCCGTCACCCATTCCGATAGCGCCCCACCGGCACTGACCCAGCGTTGTGGCAGTTCAGAGGCTTGCGCCCCGGGATTGACCAGCAGTGAGGCAACGAGCGCAATAGCGCTGGTACTCAGGCGCATATCAGGGTTTCCTTCCAAGGGCAGGGCCACTCAAGCACTCACCGATGTGACAGATTAGACCCGTCTGGCATCGTACTGAGCGCCCAACCAGCTAACGGGCGAAGCCGGCATTTGATAATTGTTTGCATTTGCACGTCAAGGCACTTAAGGATTGAAATGAAGTTTCTCTGCTCCTCCGACACGCTCGCTCCCAACGCCAGCCTCGGTTTCGAGATCGACGGTTGCAAGCTGTTGGCCGTGCGCCGGGACGGCGTTGCCTACTTCTATCTCAACCGTTGCCCCCATCGCGGCATCCCGCTGGAATGGCAACCTGATCACTTCCTCGACGCCAGTGCCAGCCTGATTCAGTGCGCAACCCATGGCGCACTGTTCCTGATCGAAAACGGCGAATGCATTGCCGGGCCGTGTGCAGGCCAAAGCCTCAAAGCCTTGCATGGCCGCGAAGACGCGCAAGGCCTGTGGGTTGAACTCTAGTCGCCGATCAGCACTTCCAAACGGCGGTCGACGTAAATTTCCTCAGGCGTGACCTGCACACCATAAGCCAGCACCTCCACGCCGGCCGCCTTGGCCTCACGCAACGCAGCAGCGTAACCAGCATCAATTTCCACGGCCGGGCGCACGGCCTCGATACCCGACAGGTTGACGCAATACAGCTGCACCGCCCGCACGCCGTCGCGGGCCAGGTGCGCCAGCTCACGCAAGTGCTTGGCGCCTCGCTGTGTCACCGCATCGGGGAAGGCCGCCACTGCCGAGCCATCGAAACCCAGGGTTACACTTTTAACTTCCACGTACGCCTCGCCCTGCGGGTATTCCAGGCGAAAGTCGATGCGGCTTTTTTCCTGGCCGTAAGGCACTTCACGTTTCAGCGCGGTAAAGCCATTGAGTTCAGTGATAACTGCGGCGCGCAATGCCTCCTCAACCAACTGATTCGCGCGCGCCGTATTGACGCACGCCAGTCGGCCCTGCGGCGTTTCGGCAATTTCCCAGGTGCCCGGCAACTTGCGCTTGGGGTCGTCGGAACGACTGAACCAGACCTGGCCACCCTCCACCATGCAATTGAGCATCGAACCGGTGTTCGGGCAGTGAATAGTCAACAACTCGCCGGTAACCGTTTCGATATCCGTGAGAAAGCGCTTGTAGCGGCGAATCAGCCGCCCTTCTTCGAGGGGAGGATGAAAGCGCATCAGCCTTGCCAACTCCGCAGGCCACGCGCAATCCGGTCCACCGCTTCTTGTAGGCGATCAAGGTTTTGCGTGTAGGCGAAACGCACATGGTGACCGGCTTTATAGCGACCGAAGTCCAGCCCTGGGGTAAAAGCCACATGTTCGGTTTCGAGGAAATGACGGCAGAACGCGAAGGCATCGCCGCCAAACGCGCTGATATCGGCATACAAGTAGAACGCACCTTCCGGTTCCACGGCGATGCCGAACCCCAGCTCGCGCAAGGCGGGTAACAGGAAGTCACGCCGGCGACCGAACTCGGCGCGGCGCTCTTCCAGAATGCTCAGGGTCTGCGGGGCAAAACAGGCCAACGCTGCGTACTGGGCCATGCTCGGTGCACTGATGTAGAGGTTTTGTGCGAGCTTCTCCAATTCGCTCACCGCATCCGGCGGCGCCACCAGCCAGCCCAGGCGCCAGCCGGTCATGCCGAAATACTTCGAAAAACTATTCAAGACGAAGGCCTCGTCATCGACTTCCAGCACGCTGGCAGCATCAATGCCGTAGGTAAGGCCGTGATAAATCTCATCCACCACCAAGTGGCCGTTACGCGCCTTGATGGCACTCGACAACCCGGCCAACTCATCACGGGTGAGGACGGTGCCGGTGGGGTTTGCAGGGGAGGCGACCAATGCACCAACGCTGTCCTGGTCCCAATGCCTGGCAACCAGATCGGCGGTCAATTGGTAGCGCACTTCGGGGCCTACCGGCACCAGTTGCGCCGCGCCTTCCACCAGCCGCAAAAAGTGCCGGTTGCACGGGTAACCCGGGTCCGCCAGCAGCCAGTGCTTGCCTGGGTCCACCAGCAGGCTGCTTGCCAGCAATAGGGCGCCGGAGCCGCCGGGGGTAATCAGAATGCGCTCAGGATCGACGCTCAGCCCGTAGCGCTGCTGGTAAAAACCGCTGATGGCCTCGCGCAACTCCGGCACCCCACGTGCCGCGGTGTAGCGCGTCTTGCCGCTGGCCAGTGCGGCCTGGCCGGCCTGGATGATCGGTTCGGCCGTGGTGAAATCCGGCTCGCCGATTTCCAGGTGGATGACATCATGACCGGCTGCCTGCAGCTCGTTGGCTCGCGCCAGCAACGCCATGACATGAAAAGGTTCGATGGCGCGACTGCGCGCACTGTAGGGCTGAGCCATTAGCCTTCCTTAGACGGTGAGGACAAAGTTCGGATTCTACCGAACCCGCGACGTAAAACATGCTCTATTGCCTGCTCGGCCACTTGTGCGGCCGGGCAGGCGCGCGCAAAACGACTAAAATCAACATTCGAGGCCATGCATACCCCGCCATGGCGGGCTGTAGCAGTTTGCAACCCCGTGGCGATGGGCCTCGACAACCGGGAGTGGCGCACCCTGAATCTATCTGGTAAGTTCGCCCGCTTGCAGCCGCAGGGCCGGCAGGTGTCGGTGACGTTGCAATCCTGCGCAATGGATTAGAAGAGTGAGAGGCGGTCTATTCATGTCCACCCAAGCAAAGCAACAGCAGACTCAAGGCCTCAATGGCTTCGAACCTTACGTCGAAAAGAAAGGTGAGGAGTACATGGGCGAGCCCATGCGCGAGCACTTCACCAAAATCCTCAACAAGTGGAAACAGGACTTGATGCAGGAGGTTGACCGCACCGTTGACCATATGAAGGACGAAGCAGCCAACTTTCCGGACCCGGCCGACCGTGCCAGCCAGGAAGAAGAGTTCGCCCTCGAACTGCGCGCCCGTGATCGCGAGCGCAAGCTGATCAAGAAGATCGACAAGACGCTGCAACTGATCAAGGACGAAGAATACGGCTGGTGTGAATCCTGCGGCGTCGAGATTGGTATTCGTCGCCTGGAAGCCCGCCCGACTGCGGACCTGTGCGTAGACTGCAAGACCTTGGCTGAAATCAAGGAAAAACAGGTCGGCAAGTAACTCTGCCGGGCTGAACGAATGGGGCGTGCGAACGCCCCATTTTTGTTTCTGGAATTTACCGTTTTTCCAGTAGTATCCGGCCCATGACAGCCTCTACCTATATCGGGCGTTTCGCCCCCACGCCCAGCGGCCATTTGCATTTTGGCTCACTGGTTGCCGCCCTCGCCTCCTACCTCGATGCCCGCGCCAATCAAGGCCGCTGGCTGATGCGCATGGAAGACCTCGACCCACCCCGTGAGGAGCCCGGCGCCCAGGCCGCGATTCTCCATGCCCTGGAAAGCTATGGCTTCGAGTGGGATGGTGAACTGGTCCGACAAAGCGAGCGGCATGAGGCCTATGCCAAAGTACTGAACGATATGTTCAACCACGGCCTCGCGTACGCCTGCACCTGCTCGCGCAAACAGCTGGAGCCCTACCACGGGATCTACCCGGGGCTGTGCCGAAATGCGGGGCATGATCAGCAAGACGCGGCTATTCGCTTGCGTGTGCCTGAGCTGGAGTACCACTTTACCGACCGCGTACAGGGCGAATTCCGACAGCACTTGGGGCGCGATGTCGGCGATTTCGTCATCCGTCGCCGCGACGGCCTGTATGCCTATCAATTGGCCGTGGTACTCGACGACGCCTGGCAAGGTGTTACCGATATTGTCCGCGGCGCCGACCTGCTGGACTCCACACCGCGCCAGCTTTACCTGCAAGAACTCTTGGGGCTGCGCCAACCGCGCTACCTGCACGTGCCGCTGATCATCCAGCCGGACGGTCACAAGCTGGGCAAATCCTACCGTTCCCCGCCGTTGACACCCGACCAGGCTACGCCTCTGCTAGTGAGAGCCCTGCGCGCGCTCGGCCAACAACCCGGCAGCGAGCTGCTTCACGCCAGCCCACGGGAGCTGCTGGATTGGGGCATTGCGCAGTGGGATGCCGACCGGATCCCGCGCACACTCACACTGGCCGAAGCGCAATTGAGCTGAAGGCGCTTGCAGCTTCCCAGCCATCCGTTACCATCGCCGCAGTTTTTTACTCAGAGGCCAACATGTACATCTATCGATTGGTCCTGCTGCTGGTCGTCGGGATCTACCTGTTTTCCCCCGCCATCATGGATTGGTGGATCGACGCCACGGGCGCCTGGTACCGCCCCTATCTACTGTGGTTGATCCTGATCGTCGTGACCTTCATCCTGCAGAGCCAAAAAGATGCCGATGAGCTTTAGCCTCACCCAGATGCTGCTGATCAGCGCCGCCTACCTGGCTGCGTTGTTCGGCGTCGCCTGGATCAGTGAGCGCGGAATGATTCCGCGGGCGATCATTCGCCATCCGTTGACGTACACCTTGTCCCTGGGCGTATACGCCAGCGCCTGGGCGTTTTATGGCACGGTGGGCCTTGCCTATCAGTACGGCTACGGCTTTCTTTCCAGCTACCTGGGGGTGTCCGGCGCATTCCTGCTGGCGCCGGTGCTGCTGTACCCGATCCTGAAAATCACCCGTACTTATCAGCTGTCGTCCCTTGCGGACCTGTTTGCCTTCCGCTTTCGCAGCACCTGGGCTGGCGCACTGACCACGATCTTCATGCTGATCGGCGTGCTGCCGCTACTGGCCCTGCAGATCCAGGCCGTGGCGGACTCCATCAGCATCCTCACCCGCGAGCCGGTGCAGCATCGCGTCGCCCTGGCCTTCTGTGCGCTGATTACGCTGTTCACGATTTTCTTTGGCTCACGCCATATCGCCACCCGCGAGAAACACGAAGGCCTGGTGTTTGCGATTGCGTTTGAGTCGGTCATCAAGCTGATCGCCATCGGCGGGGTCGGCCTCTATGCGCTGTATGGCGTATTCGACGGCCCGCAACAGCTGGAACTGTGGTTGCTGCAAAACCAGACCGCCCTCGCCGCCCTGCACACCCCGCTGCAGGAAGGCCCGTGGCGCACGCTGTTGCTGGTGTTCTTCGCCTCGGCAATCGTGATGCCGCACATGTACCACATGACGTTCACCGAGAACCTCAACCCGCGCTCACTGGTCAGCGCCAGCTGGGGCCTGCCGTTGTTCCTGCTGCTGATGAGCCTGGCGGTGCCACTGATTCTCTGGGCTGGCCTCAAGCTGGGCGCGACCACCAACCCTGAATACTTCACCCTCGGCGTCGGTATTGCCGCCAACAGCAAATCCCTGGCATTGCTGGCTTACGTCGGCGGTTTATCGGCGGCCAGCGGCTTGATCATCGTCACCACCCTCGCGCTTTCGGGCATGGCGCTCAATCACCTGGTGTTACCGCTTTACCAGCCGCCGGCTGAAGGCAATATTTACCGCTGGCTGAAGTGGACGCGGCGCGCGCTGATCGTCGCGATCATCATGGCCGGCTATGGTTTCTACCTGTTGCTGGGGGCCGGACAAGACCTGGCCAACCTCGGCATCGTCGCGTTTGTCGCCACCTTGCAGTTCCTGCCCGGTGTGTTGTCGGTGCTCTACTGGCCGACCGCTAATCGCCGTGGCTTCATCGCCGGGCTGCTGGCCGGGATCCTGGTGTGGATTGTCACCATGCTGCTGCCGCTGGTCGGCAATCTGCAGGGTTTCTACATTCCGCTGTTGAACATGATCTACGTGCTGGACGACACCAGTTGGCACATGGCGGCCATTGCCTCCCTGGCAGCCAACGTGCTGATGTTCACCCTGATCTCGCTGTTCACTAACGCCAGCCCGGAAGAAACCAGCGCTGCCGAAGCTTGCGCGGTGGACAACGTGCGGCGCCCGCAGCGGCGCGAACTGCATGCCGCCTCACCCCAGGAGTTCGCCACCCAACTGGCCAAGCCGCTGGGCGCCAAGGCCGCACAGAAAGAAGTCGAACAGGCGCTGCGCGATCTGTACCTGCCGTTCGACGAGCGTCGCCCGTATGCGCTGCGCCGGCTGCGTGACCGTATCGAAGCCAACCTGTCCGGCCTGATGGGGCCGAGCGTGTCTCAGGACATGGTCGAAACGTTCTTGCCCTACAAGGCCGGCGGCGAAAACTACGTCACCGAAGACATCCATTTCATCGAGAGCCGGCTGGAGGATTACCACTCACGCCTCACCGGTCTCGCCGCCGAACTTGATGCCCTGCGCCGCTATCACCGTCAAACCCTTCAGGAACTGCCGATGGGCGTGTGCTCCCTGGCCAAGGATCAAGAGATCCTGATGTGGAACAAAGCCATGGAAGAGCTGACCGGCATCGCCGCTCAGCGCGTGGTGGGTTCGCGCCTGAATACACTGGCCGACCCGTGGAAAGAATTGCTGCAAGGTTTTATCAACCTGCCCGACGAGCACTTGCACAAGCAGCATCTGGCGCTCGACGGCCAGACCCGCTGGCTCAACCTGCACAAAGCCGCCATTGATGAACCACTGGCGCCCGGCAACAGTGGCCTGGTGCTGCTGGTGGAAGACCTGACCGAAACCCAGATGCTGGAAGACAAACTGGTGCATTCCGAACGCCTGGCAAGCATTGGCCGCCTGGCAGCGGGTGTCGCCCACGAGATTGGCAATCCGATTACCGGTATTGCCTGCCTGGCGCAAAACCTGCGGGAAGAGCGCGAAGAGGACGGTGAAATCACCGAAATCAGCGGGCAGATCCTTGAGCAGACCAAGCGCGTTTCGCGCATCGTGCAATCGCTGATGAGCTTTGCTCACGCGGGCGCTCATCAGAATCTGGACGAAGCGGTGTGCCTGGCCGAAGTGGCGCAGGATGCCATTGGGCTGCTGGCCTTGAACCGGCGCAATTTCGAAGTACAGTTCTTCAACCTGTGCGACCCGGACCACTGGGTCGACGGCGACTCCCAACGCTTGGCGCAGGTGCTGATCAACCTGCTTTCCAACGCCCGTGACGCCTCCCCGCCGCACAGCGCGGTACGCGTCAAGAGCGAAGCGTTCGAGCACACGGTCGATCTGATCGTGGAGGATGAAGGCAGCGGTATTCCACAGAACATCATGGACCGATTGTTCGAACCTTTCTTCACCACCAAGGACCCAGGTGAAGGTACCGGTCTGGGCCTTGCACTGGTCTATTCCATCGTTGAAGAGCATTATGGACAAATCACCATCGACAGCCCGGCTGACACAGAAAGCCAACGCGGCACCCGTATTCGGGTGACCTTGCCGCGTCATGTCGAAGCGACGTCCGCTGTGAACTGAGACCGTCGAGAGAATTGAATCAATGCCGCACATTTTGATCGTCGAAGACGAAACAATTATCCGCTCTGCCTTGCGTCGCCTGCTTGAACGTAATCAGTACCAGGTCAGCGAAGCCGGCTCGGTGCAGGAAGCCCAAGAGCGATTCAGCATTCCCACGTTCGACCTGATTGTCAGCGACCTGCGTCTGCCGGGCGCGCCGGGGACCGAGCTGATCAAGCTTGGCCAGGGCACGCCCGTGCTGATCATGACCAGCTACGCCAGCCTGCGTTCGGCAGTGGACTCGATGAAGATGGGTGCGGTGGACTACATCGCCAAGCCGTTCGACCACGACGAAATGCTCCAGGCCGTGGCCCGCATCCTGCGCGACCGCCAGTCGGCCAGCAGTGCACCGGCCGAACAGCGCCCCGCCGGCAAAGGCGCCAACGGCGCGGACAAGCCAGGCGTCGACAACAGCAACGGCGAAATCGGCATCATCGGCTCCTGCCCTCCGATGCAGGATCTGTACAGCAAGATCCGCAAGGTCGCGCCAACCGACTCCAATGTATTGATTCAGGGCGAATCGGGCACCGGTAAAGAACTGGTCGCCCGCGCCCTGCACAACCTGTCCAAGCGCGCCAAGGCGCCGATGATCTCGGTGAACTGCGCGGCGATCCCTGAATCCCTGATCGAGTCCGAACTGTTCGGCCACGAGAAAGGCGCGTTTACCGGCGCCAGCGCCGGGCGCGCAGGTTTGGTGGAAGCGGCGGACGGCGGCACCTTGTTCCTGGACGAAATCGGCGAACTGCCTTTGGAAGCCCAGGCACGTTTGCTGCGCGTGCTACAGGAAGGCGAAATTCGCCGCGTAGGTTCGGTGCAATCGCAGAAAGTCGATGTTCGCCTGATCGCTGCGACCCACCGGGACCTGAAGAGCCTGGCCAAGATCGGCCAGTTCCGTGAAGACTTGTATTACCGCCTGCACGTGATCGCACTCAAGCTGCCGGCCCTGCGCGAGCGTGGCGCCGACGTCAACGAGATCGCCAGCGCCTTCCTGCTGCGCCAGAGCGCGCGAATCAACCGTACCGACCTCAAGTTTGCCCCGGACGCCGAGCAGGCGATTCGGCACTACTCGTGGCCAGGTAACGTGCGCGAGCTGGAGAATGCGGTCGAGCGCGCAGTGATTCTGTCGGAGAGCCCGGAGATTTCCGCCGAGCTGCTGGGCATCGATATCGAGCTCAGTGACCTGGAGGACGACGATTTCATCGGCCTGGCCCCGCAACAGGGCGGCGCCAGCAATACCAGCCATGAGCCGACTGAAGATTTGTCACTGGAAGACTACTTCCAGCACTTCGTCCTTGAGCATCAGGACCACATGACCGAGACCGAACTGGCGCGCAAGCTGGGCGTAAGCCGCAAGTGCCTGTGGGAACGGCGCCAGCGCCTGGGCATTCCACGGCGCAAGACCGGGGTTGCCAGCGAAAGTTGAGGGTGCGCCCTCACAGGTAACACCCTCAGATGTGAAAAAACTGTTACCGCTGAATTTTCACGTAACAAAAGCCGGGGCTTACGGTAACGAAGCCCCGGCTTTTTTTCGCCCTTCAAAAAGCCAAAACCGCCTCAACCCCCCGGTTTTGCTGGGCGGCACAAAAGTTGGCACGCACCCTGCTATATGCTTAGTACAAAAACAATAACAAGCTTTGTACAAGACAATAAAAATAAGACGAATCGACTCACGCATAACAAAAACAACACGGCGGAGGCGCAGCTAACTGATTCTTTTGGAGAGGCGTTGCATTTGGGGCTTGCCCCGCAACCAGGCCGAGAACAACAAAAACTGCCCTAAGGCAGAGCCTGAACTGGTTGGATCATAGATCAGCAACACAGCGACCAAAGCAATCCGTTTGCTCTTGACTCCCGATTGGGAGTGTCATGAAGGTAAAAATTCATGGCGAGGGCGATCAACAAAAACAAGAAGCCCGCAATCAATAATAAAAAAAGAGCACGCAACTACTTCTGGGGGAGCTTTGGCTCCCCTTGTAGTTTCTGCGATTTGGCACCCGCCAACCCTTCTTTTAAGCTTCTGGCGCAAGCCTTGCAGCTTGTTCCTACACCATCCCTCGACTAAATGCTAGAATCCCGGCCCATCATGCGGTCATTCTTCGTTATGGCCGAACATTCCTTCAAACAGTGCATCCCATGCTGAAGAAGTTGTTCCAGTCATTCCGTTCCCCCTTGCGTCGTACGCAACACATTCGCAGCACGCCTGAAGTGCTTAACAGCAATCAGCATTCATTGCAGCGCGCTCAATTCAGCCGTTATGCGGTGAACATCGTCGAACGTTTGCAGAACGCCGGCTACCAGGCTTACCTGGTGGGCGGGTGCGTGCGCGACATGTTGCTCAACATAACGCCCAAGGATTTCGACGTCGCCACCAGCGCCACGCCGGAGCAAGTGCGTGCCGAATTCCGCAACGCGCGAATCATCGGCCGCCGCTTCAAATTGGTGCACATCCACTTTGGTCGCGAAATCATCGAGGTCGCGACCTTCCGCGCAGGCCATCCGCAAAACGATGAAGAGGAAGACACTAACCAATCTTCCCGCAACGAAAGCGGACGCATCCTGCGCGACAACGTGTACGGCACCCTGGAAGAAGATGCGCAACGCCGCGACTTCACCATCAATGCGCTGTATTACGACCCGGTCAGCGAGCGCATTCTGGATTACGCCAATGGCGTACACGACATTCGCAACAACCTGATCCGCTTGATCGGCGACCCGACGCAGCGCTACCAGGAAGACCCGGTACGCATGCTGCGCGCCGTACGGTTTGCCGCCAAGCTGAACTTCGGCATCGAAAAACACACCGCCGCGCCGATTCGCGAGCTGGCGCCGATGTTGCGTGAGATTCCGTCGGCACGTCTGTTTGAAGAAGTGCTCAAGCTGTTCCTGTCGGGCTATGCCGCCGACACGTTTGAAATGCTCGTCGACCTGCAGTTGTTCGATCCGTTGTTCCCGGCGAGCGCCGAGGCTCTGGAATACAACCCGACGTACACCCACACCCTGATCAGCGAGGCGTTGATCAACACCGACCTGCGCATCAAGCAGAACAAACCGGTGACCCCGGCGTTCCTGTTTGCCGCCTTGTTATGGCCGGCCCTGCCCAAACGCGTCCTGCGCCTGCAAGACCGTGGCATGCCGCCGATCCCGGCCATGCAGGAAGCCGCGCACGAACTGATTGCCGAGCAGTGCCAGCGCATCGCGATTCCAAAACGCTTCACCATGCCGATCCGCGAGATCTGGGACATGCAGGAACGCCTGCCGCGCCGCAGCGGCAAACGCGCCGATCTGCTGCTGGACAATCCGCGGTTCCGCGCCGGCTACGACTTCCTGTTGCTGCGCGAAAGCGCGGGGGAGCAGACCGACGGCCTGGGCGAATGGTGGACTGACTACCAGGATGCCAATGACAGCCAGCGTCGCGACATGATTCGTGACCTCGGCAGCAAAGGCGATGGCGCCGGCGAAGGCCCGAAGAAGCGTCGCCGCAGTGGTGGCAAGCGCAAACGCAGCGCCGTCGATGCATCGGGCGCCACAGGCGAATAAACGTGGACCGTATCTACATCGGCATGGGCAGCAATCTCGCGGCCCCGGACCAACAATTGCGCAGCGCCGTAGAGGCGTTAGCGTTATTGCCAGGCACCAGCGTCGCCGGCGTATCGGCGTTTTATCAAAGTGACTCTCTGCTCCCGGGCCAACCGCGCTACACCAATGCGGTCGCCGCCCTGGACAGCTGCCTCGCGCCCTTGGAGATGCTCGATGCGTTGCAAGCCATCGAAAACGACCAGGGCCGCGAGCGCCTTGAACGCTGGGGCCCACGCACCCTGGATCTGGATATCCTGTTGTTCGGCGATCGCCTGATCGATGAACCGCGCCTCAAGGTCCCCCATTACCAGATGCACCTGCGGGCGTTCGTGTTGTACCCGCTGGCCGAACTGGCCCCCACCCACCTGCAACTGCCAAACGGCCAAACGCTCAGCGAACTGCTGGCAGCCTGCCCGTTCGTCGGCCTGGAACGCCTCCCGACTGCTTGATGCGATCCCTGTGGGAGCAGCTGGCTTGCCTGCGATCGCATCAACGCGGTGTGGCGGATGTGCCGAGTCGTCTGCAGCGCCGGCAAGCCAGCGCCCACACTTGATCGCCGGCGTGACGCCAAGCGGCGTTCAACCTGCTGAATCGCGTCAGTAACAGCGGTAACACCGCACTCGTAACAATGCGGTAACACATCCAATTGACTTCCCGTGTCCTCATCACGACTATAGGCGTCCCGCTGCCGCCGACCCGGCGCTAAAGGGCGCAATCCAGGCCTTATAAGCACTGCTCTCAAGACAGTGCGCCTGTATAAACGAAGACTCACGCGCGTTACTCGCTGTTTCCAAGCGCCTGAACGAGGACCCTTTTCATGCCAGACATTACCCTGACCACCTTGCAGAGCCTGAAGCTCAAAGGTGAAAAAATCACCATGCTGACCTGCTACGACGCCACCTTCGCCCAGGCCTGCTGCCAGGCCGGCGTCGAGGTGCTACTGGTGGGTGACTCCCTGGGCATGGTTCTTCAAGGGAATGACAGCACCCTGCCCGTCACCACCGATGAACTCGCCTACCACACCGCCAGCGTGAAACGCGGTAACGACGGCGCCTTCATCATCGCCGACCTGCCGTTCATGAGTTACGCCACGGTCGAGCAGACCTTTCAAAACGCCGGCAAACTGATGCAAGCCGGTGCGCACATGATCAAAGTGGAAGGCGCCGTATGGCTCGCCGAGTCGATCCGACTGCTGGCTGAGCGCGGCGTACCCGTGTGTGTGCACATGGGCCTGACCCCGCAGTCGGTCAACCTGCTTGGCGGCTATAAAGTACAAGGTCGCAATGAAGCCCAGGCGCGCCAGATGCGTGCGGACGCCATCGCCCTGGAACAAGCAGGTGCGGCGATGATTCTGCTGGAGTGCGTGCCGAGCGAACTGGCGGCGGAAATCACCCAGGCCGTCAAAGTGCCGGTGATCGGCATTGGCGCAGGTTCCGCCACCGACGGCCAGGTGCTGGTGATGCACGACATGCTCGGCCTGTCGTTGACCGGCCGTGCGCCGAAGTTCGTGAAAAACTTTATGGCCGGCCAGGACAGCATCCAGGCAGCATTGAGCGCTTACGTGGACGAAGTCAAAGCCGTTTCTTTCCCAGGCGTCGAACACGGATTCTCTGCATGAACACCGTTAAAACAGTACGAGAGCTGCGCGCCGCCGTCGCTCACGCGCGCAGTGCCGGCAAGCGCATTGGCTTTGTGCCCACCATGGGCAACCTGCACAGCGGCCACGCCACTCTGGTGACCAAGGCCGCGCAGCAATCGGACTTCGTGGTGGCGAGCATTTTCGTCAACCCGCTGCAGTTCGGTGCCGGCGAAGACCTGGACAAATACCCGCGCACACTGGCTGCCGACCAGGAAAAGCTGCTGCAAGCCGGTTGCAACCTGCTGTTCGCGCCGACCGTCGAAGAAATGTACCCCGGCGGCATGACCGGCCAGACCCGCGTGAGTGTCCCGCAGCTGTCCGAAGGCCTCTGCGGCGCCAGTCGCCCAGGGCATTTCGAAGGTGTGGCCACGGTGGTCAGCAAATTGTTCAACATGGTCCAGCCGGACATGGCCGTGTTTGGCCAGAAGGATTACCAGCAACTGGCGGTTATTCGCGCCATGGTCCATGACCTGAACATGCCGATCCAGATCATCGGCGAGCCAACCGTACGTGCCGCCGACGGCCTCGCGCTGTCATCGCGCAACGGTTACCTCACCGAAGAACAACGCGCCATCGCGCCCGTGCTGTACCGCAGCCTCAGCCAGATCGCTGCCGCCATCAAGGGCGGTGACCACGATTTCGCCAAGCTGCGCACCGAGCAGATCCAGCACATCGAAGCGGCCGGTTTGCGCCTGGATTACCTGGAAGTGCGCCAAGGCGTGCACCTGCGTGCCGCCACGCCTGAAGACCGTGATGTCGTGATCCTGGTAGCCGCGTATTTGGGCGCTACGCGCCTGATCGATAACTTGCACTTGAATCTGGCCTGACCAACCCGGCCTTTCCCCCTGAAAAACCGCTAAACAGTTGCCCTCCCTGCTGTGCCGGTATAAAAAAGTACCGGCTACAGCGCAGACAAAGCCAAGACATATCGACACGCTAGGTTTAATGTAATCGCCCTGCGCCATAGTTGGCGCTGACCGGAGCTCAACGCCTTATGAAAGACTGGACGTTCCGGATTTAGAAGTGTCCTAAAGGCAAGTCCCCGTAATAAAAAGGAAACCCGCAGCGATGGCGTACTACCGCACTCCTCATGACGTTACCGCTCTGCCCGCTTGGCAAGCGCTCAACCAACACCGCCTCGCCATGCAGGATTTCAGCATGCGCGAAGCGTTTGATGCCGATCCCCAGCGCTTCTCCCAATTCACCTTGAGCAGCTGCGGGCTGTTCCTCGATTACTCGAAAAACCTGATCACCAGCGAAACCCGTGACCTGCTGGTGGCCCTGGCCAAGGAAGTCGACCTTAAAGG
Source organism: Pseudomonas sp. AP19 (assembly GCF_001728855.1). Classification (NCBI taxonomy): domain Bacteria; kingdom Pseudomonadati; phylum Pseudomonadota; class Gammaproteobacteria; order Pseudomonadales; family Pseudomonadaceae; genus Pseudomonas; species Pseudomonas sp. AP19. Next base: position 29,186 of record NZ_LXJP01000029.1, read on the forward strand.
CGCGATCGAAGCGCTGTATGCCGGCGAACCGGTTAACTCCTCCGAAGGCCGCCCGGCCCTGCACACCGCCCTGCGCCGCCCAGTCGGCGACAAGCTGTCGGTCAATGGCGTGAACATCATGCCGGATGTGCACAAGGTGCTGAACCAGATCACCGACCTCGTCGGCCGTATCCACGATGGCCTGTGGCGTGGCTACACCGAAAAGCCGATCACTGACGTGGTGAACATCGGTATCGGTGGCTCGTTCCTGGGCCCGGAGCTGGTCTCCGAGGCGCTGCTGTCCTACGCCCACAAAGGCGTGCGTTGCCATTACCTGGCAAACATCGACGGCAGTGAGTTCCACGAACTGACCCAGAAGCTGCGCGCCGAGACCACGCTGTTTATCGTCTCGTCGAAGTCCTTCAACACCCTGGAAACCCTCAAAAACGCCCAGGCGGCACGCGCCTGGTACCTGGCCCAGGGCGGTTCCGAAGCCGAGCTGTACCGCCACTTCATCGCCGTATCGAGCAACAACGCGGCGGCGGTCGCTTTCGGTATCCGCGAAGAAAACATTTTCCCGATGTGGGACTGGGTCGGTGGCCGTTACTCGCTGTGGTCCGCCATTGGCTTGCCAATTGCCCTGGCCATTGGCATGTCCAACTTCAAGGAACTGCTGTCTGGTGCCTACACCATGGACCAGCATTTCCAGAATGCTCCGTTCGAAGCCAACATGCCGGTGCTGCTGGGTCTGCTGGGCGTGTGGTACGGCAACTTCTGGGGTGCGCAGAGCCACGCGATCCTGCCGTACGACCACTACCTGCGTAACATCACCAAGCACTTGCAACAGCTGGACATGGAATCCAACGGCAAGAGCGTGCGCCAGGACGGCACGCCAGTGTCCACCGACACCGGCCCGGTTATCTGGGGCGGCGTCGGTTGCAACGGTCAGCACGCTTACCACCAGTTGCTGCACCAAGGGACCCAACTGATTCCGGCCGACTTTATCGTGCCGATCGTCAGCTTCAACCCAGTGTCCGACCACCACCAGTGGCTGTTCGCCAACTGCCTGTCGCAAAGCCAGGCATTGATGCTCGGCAAGACACGCAGTGAAGCCGAAGCCGAACTGCGCGAGAAGGGCATTGCGGAAGATGAAGTGCAGAAGCTGGCCCCGCACAAGGTGATCCCGGGCAACCGCCCGAGCAACACCCTCGTGGTCGAACGCATCAGCCCGCGTCGCCTCGGCGCACTGGTGGCCATGTATGAACACAAAGTGTTCGTGCAGAGCGTGATCTGGGGCATCAACGCCTTCGACCAATGGGGCGTGGAGCTGGGCAAAGAGCTGGGCAAAGGCGTGTACAACCGTCTGACCGGCGCCGAAGAAACCTCGGCCGAGGATGCTTCGACCCAAGGCCTGATCAACTACTTCCGCGGTCGTCACCGCGGCTGATCCAGGTATCGCGAGGCCAACGTCCGTTTGGACGTTGGCCTTGAACCCTCCCCTCAGTGCGTGCATCTTTATGACTTGTCCCGAAAACAAGAATAAGGACCGCTCATGTTCGATATCAGCACATTCCCCACCGCCGATGCCGTGCGCCGGGCGGCGCAGCTTAATCAAGAAGACTACCAACGCCTCTATCGCCAATCGATCGAGCAACCCGAGATCTTCTGGGCCGAACAGGCCAAGCGCTTTCTCCACTGGATGACCCCGTGGCATACCGTTCAACACTCGGACATCAACACCGGCGCAGCCCAATGGTTTGCCGGCGGCCAACTGAACGTCAGCTACAACTGCATCGACCGTCACCTGGCGCAACGCGCTGACCAGCCAGCGTTCATCTGGGAAGGCGACGATCCTGCAACGTCTTCCAAAATCACCTACCGCCAACTCCACCAAAACGTCAGCCGCTTGGCCAATGTGCTGAAAAGTCGTGGCGTGAAGAAAGGCGACCGGGTGTGCATCTACATGCCGATGATCCCGGAAGCCGCCTACGCAATGCTCGCCTGCACACGCATTGGCGCCGTGCATTCGGTGGTGTTTGGCGGGTTCTCGCCGGACGCCTTGCGCGATCGCATTCTCGATGCCGACTGCCGCACGGTCATCACCGCTGACGAAGGTGTACGCGGTGGCAAGCCGGTGGCCTTGAAAAAAAATGTCGACAAGGCCCTGGCCAGTTGCCCGAACGTCAGCACGGTAGTCGTGGTGCAGCGCACCGGTGCGGACATTACCTGGGTAAAAGACCGCGACCTCAAGTATCAACAGGCCCTGGAGGCCGCCAGCGACGACTGCCCGCCGGAGCCAATGGACGCCGAAGACCCGCTGTTCATCCTCTACACCTCCGGCAGCACCGGCAAACCCAAGGGCGTGTTGCACACCACGGGCGGCTACCTGCTGCAAGCCGCGATGACCTTCAAGTACGTGCTGGATTATCGCGACGGCGAAGTATTCTGGTGCACCGCCGATGTAGGCTGGGTCACCGGCCACAGCTATATCGTCTACGGCCCGCTGGCCAATGGCGCCACTTCGCTGATATTCGAAGGCGTGCCGAGCTACCCGAGCAGCTCGCGTTTCTGGCAGGTGATCGACAAGCACAACGTCAATATCTTCTACACCGCGCCCACCGCACTGCGCGCCCTGATGCGTGAGGGCCACGGCCCACTGGAGAGCACCTCGCGCGCCAGCCTGCGCCTGTTGGGCAGCGTCGGCGAGCCGATAAACCCGGAAGCCTGGGACTGGTATTTCAACGCCGTGGGCGAGCAGCGTTGCCCGATCGTCGACACCTGGTGGCAGACCGAAACCGGCGGCATCATGCTCAGCCCGCTGGTCAGCGCCCAACGGATCAAACCGGGTTGCGCAACCCAGCCGATGTTTGGCGTACAGCCTGTGTTGCTCGACGAACAAGGCAAGGAATTGAGCGGCGCCGGCAGTGGCGTACTTGCCATCAAAGCCAGTTGGCCTGGGCAAATCCGCAGCATCTACGGCGACCCGCAGCGCATGATCGACACCTATTTCAAACCCTACCCCGGCTACTACTTCACCGGCGACGGCGCACGGCGCGATGAGGACGGTGACTACTGGATCACCGGGCGCATTGATGATGTTATTAACGTGTCCGGCCACCGTATCGGCACCGCCGAAGTGGAAAGCGCGCTGGTGCTGCATGACCAAGTGGCCGAAGCCGCCGTGGTCGGCTACCCCCACGACGTTAAAGGCCAAGGGATTTACGCCTTTGTCACCCCCATGAATGGGGTCGAGCCCAACGACGCGCTGAAAAAGCACCTGCTTGATTTGGTCAGCCAGGAAATCGGCAGCTTTGCCAAGCCGGACCTGATCCAATGGGCACCCGCCTTGCCGAAAACCCGTTCCGGCAAGATCATGCGACGGATTTTGCGCAAAATTGCCTGCAACGAACTGGACAGCCTCGGCGACACCTCAACCCTGGCTGACCCCAGTGTCGTAGACGGTCTGATCGACAAACGCCTGAATCGATAGGAACCCCCGCGTCGCCATGGAATTTATCCGCAGCCGCATCGAAACCCAGCTGATGAGCCTCACCGGTCTTTCACTGGGCCAGTTGGACCTGGAAAACCCCAAGGGCGACCCAGGCCTGTTCGGACCGGACTCGGTCAGCTGGCAAGTCCATGGCGACTTCAGCAGCATGCTCATCGGCGGCATCAGCGCGTTGATGCTGCAAGCCTTGCACCCGCTGGCCCTGGCCGGTGTGTGGGACCACTCCAACTTTCGCCAGGACATGCTCGGACGCTTGCGGCGGACCTCACAGTTTATTTCCGGCACCACGTTCGGTTCGCGCAAGGACGCCGAATGGCTGATTGAGAAAGTGCGCACCATCCACCTGCAAGTGGTCGGGCACGCTCCGGACGGCCGAGCCTATGCGGCCAGCGACCCAGAGCTGCTGACCTGGGTGCATGTGGCGGAAGTCAGCAACTTCCTCGCGGCGCACCTGCGTTATCGAAACCCGCACCTCAGCGGGCGGGATCAGGATCGCTACTACAGCGAAATCGCTTTGGTCGCCAAAAGGCTTGGCGCGCGACATGTTCCGCGCTCACGGCAGGAAATTTCGGATTATCTGGCGCGCATTCGTCCGCAATTGCTGTGCGACGAGCGTAGCCGCGAAGTGCTGCGCCTATTGGTCAATGCACCCGCCCCCAGCACATTGGCCAAACCCTTTGGCAGTTTGATGATGCAAGCAGGGATCGACCTGCTGCCGGACTGGGCCAGCACGATGCTCGAACAACACCAGAGCCCGCTGCAACGCCAGATGATCCGCGCCGGGGTCAAGCGCAGCGCGCCGTTGCTGCGTTGGGCGATGCGCAATGGTTCGGTACAACGCGCCCATCGGCGGATGGGGTTGATGTAGGCCAGCGCCTATAGCTGTTAAACTCCGCGCCCCCATTTACAGCAAGGCGCGCTCCATGACTCCCTTGAATCAGGCGCTGCGCGCCGCCCTCGACCACCGCCAAGACCTGATCAACGAGCTGCATGCCCAGGGCACCGACTGCTACCGGCTGTTCCATGGCAGCCAGGAAGGCGCCGGTGGCCTGACCATCGACCGTTATGGCCCGCAACTGCTGGTGCAAAGCTTCCATCAGTCCCTGCACACCGAGGAACTGCTGGACCTGTACCAACAGGTCAATCAGTTCATGGGCCTGGAATTGCAGCTGGTGTACAACGACCGTTCCCGTGGCAACTCGCGAATCGACCGCGAAGACACGGTATACCGCGCCGAACCCGCAGCCCTGGAAGACAAGGTCGGTCACGAATGGGGACTCAATTACCGTGTACGTGGGCGCCACGCCGGGCAGGACCCGTTGCTGTTCCTGGATTTGCGCAACACCCGTGGTTGGGTCAAGCACCACAGCGCCGGCAAAAGCGTACTCAACCTGTTCGCCTACACCTGTGGCGTAGGCTTGAGCGCGGCAGCCGGTGGCGCACGCGAGGTGTGCAACCTGGACTTCGCCGAGGGCAACCTGGCGGTCGGTCGCGAAAACGGCTTGCTCAACCCGCACTTGCCGACCATGGACTTTGTGCAGTCCGACTACTTCCCGGCAATTCGCCAACTGGCGGGTTTGCCGATCACCCAGCGGCGTGGCCAAAAGCTGCCGAGCTATCCGCGCCTTGAGCAACGCCAATATGACCTGGTACTGCTCGACCCTCCGGCCTGGGCCAAGAGCGCATTCGGCACCGTTGACCTGTTGCGCGACTACCAGAGCCTGCTCAAACCCGCGTTGCTGACGACCGCCGACAATGGCGTGCTGATCTGCTGCAACAACCTCGCAAAAGTCGGCATGGATGACTGGCGTGAACAAGTGCTGCGTTGCGCCGAAAAAGCCGGCCGCCCGGTACGCGACTGGCAAATCATCACGCCGGGGACGGACTTCCCGTCCCAGGACCAGCAGCCGCCCCTGAAAACACTGATGCTGCAGCTGTAAGACTTGTCTCAATAGACCCGCTTCTTCGGAACCGAAATCCCGTGCCATACTCCAAGGCACTCTCGTTCGACATAGATGGCGTCACCCATGCCCAAAGGATTGATTCGCGCCATAGGCGCCTTGTTGACTGCCCTTGCTCTGTACAGCTTGCTGGGCTTTTTGATTCTGCCGGGCATCGCCCTTCGTGTAGCCAACCAGCAACTGGCCAATTACGCCACGGTGCCGGCGCGGATCGAACGTATCGAGCTCAACCCGTTCAGCCTGGAGCTGACACTGTGGGGCTTGAAGATCGGCGAACCCGGCAAGGAACAGGTGGGTTTCGAGCGTCTTTACGCCAACCTGCAGATCGACAGTCTCTGGACGCGCGCCCTGCACCTGGCAGACGTACAACTGGACCAGCCCAAGACCGAACTGCTGTTCGATAAGTCCGGCCAACTGAATCTGGCGCAACTGTTCAAGCTGCCGCCGAGTGAGCCGACGCCGGCCGACCCGAATGCCAAACCTTTCCCGCTGCGTATCGACAGCATCAAGCTGGCCGGCGGTTATGTGCACTTCAAGGATCTGCGCCCGAGCGAGCCGATTGAGTTCCTCTACAACAAACTCGACTTCGAGCTGAAAAACCTCAGCACCTTGCCGGAAGACAATGCCGACATGACGCTGGTGGCTGCCGGCCCTGAAGGCGGGCAAATCGACTGGAAAGGCAACTTCAGCCTGGTGCCGATCACTTCCGAAGGCACGCTGAAAGTCACCGACGGTAAAATGAAAGCCTGGTGGCCGTATGTACGAGATGCCCTGCCATTGGTGCTTGAGAACGGTGTGCTGAATTTCAGCACCCACTACAAGTTCAGCCTGGCCAAAGAAACCGAGCTGAACCTGACCAACACGTCCGCCAGCATCGCGCCCTTTGCCATCAAGGCACCGGATGGCCGGCCATTGGTGCGACTGGAGCGCCTGGATGTCAGCGACACCACTGTCGACCTGGCCAAGCAGCAAGTGATTGTCGGCAAGATTCGCAGCAACAAGCTGGAAACCTGGGCGGCCCGCGAAGCCGACGGGCAACTGGATTGGCAAAAGCTGTTTGCCAGCCAACCGAGCAAACCGGCCAAGGCACCGGAACCCGCCACTGCGCCCGCCACTGCCGACTCGCCAAAAGCTGCACCGGCAGCCCCCAGCAAACCCTGGCAAGTGCTGCTCAAAGACGTGCAACTGCGTAACTATCAGGTACACCTGGCTGACCGTCAGGCCAAACCTGCAGTCGCCCTGGAACTGGGCCCGTTGAATGTCGATGTGCAGAACTTCGACAGCCTCAACCAGAAGCCCTTTAACCTGAAAGTCGACACCGGGCTGGGCAAGCAAGGCAAGATCCAGGCGGTCGGCGAGGTCAACCTCAGCCCGGTCAGCGCCAAACTGAAAGTGAATACTCAGGATATCGACCTGCGGGTTGCCCAATCCTATATCAGCCCGTTTATTCGCCTGGAACTGCGCAGCGGCATGTTGGGCAGCAATCTGGATGTAAACCTGAAAAACACGGACCCACTGGCCTTTCAGGTCACCGGCAGTGCCCAGGTCGATCAATTACATACCCTGGACACCCTCAAGAACCGCGACTTCGTCAAATGGCAGCGCCTGATGCTGGAGGGCGTGAACTATCAGCACGGCGATAGCCTGTCGATCGACAAGGTCAACCTGCTGCAGCCTTACGCACGTTTCATGATCAACGATGACCGCACCACCAACATCGATGACTTGCTGATCCCGCAACCGGCCGACACTGGCAACAAGACGGCAGCCAAGCCGGCGGCCAGCAAAGAGAAGCCACTGGGCATTCACATTGGGCAGGTTGCGATCAATGATGGCTCGGCCAACTTCGCCGACTTCAGCCTCACGCCCAACTTTGCCACTGCCATTCAACAACTCAACGGGAAGATTGGCACCATTGACAGCCGCCAGGCCAAACCGGCGAGCGTCGACATCAACGGTAAGGTAGATCGCTACGCCCCGGTGACCATCAAGGGCAGCGTCAACCCATTTGACCCGATGGCGGCGCTGGATATCGCCACCAGCTTCAAACGCGTTGAACTCACGACATTGACGCCGTACTCCGGCAAGTTCGCGGGCTTTCGCATCCGCAAGGGCCGCCTCAACCTCGACCTGCACTATGTCATCACCAAAGGCCAATTGAAGGCCGAAAACAAGGTGGTGGTCGAACAGCTGCAATTGGGTGAGAAGGTCGACAGTGCCGACGCCGTGGACTTGCCGATTCGCCTGGCAATCGCCCTGCTCAAGGACTCTGACGGCAAGATCTCCATCGAACTGCCGGTAACTGGCGACCTGAATAACCCGCAATTCAGCGTGATGCCGATTGTGTGGCAGACCCTGCGCAACCTGGTCGTACGCGCGGCAACGGCGCCGTTCAAGTTTATCGGCGGGCTGGTAAGCGGTGGCGGCTCGGAAGACCTGGGTAATGTGTCGTTCGCCGCCGGTTCCAGTGAGTTGAACAAAGACGCCGAAGGCGCCCTGAATACCCTGGCCAAGGCGCTGAAAGAGCGCCCTACCCTGCGCCTGGAAATCGAAGGCACGGCGGCTGCCAGCAGCGATGGGCCATTCCTGGCCGCAGAACGTCTGGAGCGTGAATACCAGTACAACTACTACAAGATCCTGCAGCGCCGTGGTGACAAGGTTCCAGCCCAGGCCTCGCTGCTGGTTGTACCGGAGAAAGAAAAAGCACCGTTGCTCGAAGGCATCTACCGTACTCGCCTGAAACAACAGCCACCGGCAGAATGGAAGGACCTGAGCAGCGATGATCGCACTGCGAAGCTCAAGGATGGCTTGATCAAGTTCTGGAGCGCCAGTGACGTGCTGCTGCGCCAGTTGGGCCAGGACCGGGCCAGCACCATCAAGGACTACTTGGTGGACAAGGGTAAACTGGAAGATGACCGGGTTTACTTCATTGACGCCAACCTGGGGCAGGCAGAGAAGGATGGTCGTGTGGTAACGCCGATGCATCTGGATGCCGAGTAACGCCTGAGCGACATCATCCGAATGTGGGAGCTGGCTTGCCTGCGATAGCATCACCTCGGTTCAACTGAACGACCGAGGTGCCTGCATCGCGGGCAAGCCAGCTCCCACGTTCATGTTTGTCGGGCTGGTTTTATTCCAGCCCACAATAGAACAGGCCCCGACACAAGTGCCGGGGCCTGTAATGACCACATCCGTGTGGTCGGTCGCATGAACTCAAGAGGTGCACCGGGTGGATATCTAGCTCACCCTGAGCCGCCGCCGCCCAGTTCAGGCGAAAAGTTGAGCGTTACTCTGCTTTCAGGCCATCAGCCGATACAGCTTTAACGCCTTTGATTTGCTTGGCGATATTCACTGCGGTGGTTTTCTGAGCTTCAGTCACTGCGGCCGACGAAGACAGGGACACTACACCCTTATTGGTTTCGACTTTGATGTCGGTGCCAGGAATGCCTTTCTCGGTAACCAGGTCAGCTTTCACTTTGGTGGTGATCCAGGTGTCCGAGGTGGTCTCTTTTGCGCCAGCAGCGGCGCTTTTGGTTTTGTCGACGTTATCTGCTTTAGTCGCGCCACCCGCCATCAGGCCGTCAGCGGACACGGCAGTAACGCCTTTGATTTTCTTGGTGATCGCTACAGCAGTGGCTTTCTGAGCATCAGAAATGGCGACTGTCGAGGACAGGGAAACCACACCTTTGTTGGTTTCTACCTTGATGTCCGAGCCAGGAATACCTTTTTCAGTCAGCAGATCGGCTTTGACTTTGGTGGTGATCCAAGTGTCCGAGGTGGACTCTTTGGCTTTGGTCATTTCGCCAGCGGCCAGGGTCATTGGCGCTTGGGAAGTCTGAGCAAAGGCCACGTTAGCACCCATGGCCAGGGTCAGAGCGGTAGCAGTAGCGAGAGCGAACTTCTTCATACGAGTAACTCCTGTTTTATTGAAAGTCTGCAGTGTGTGAACGTTGATGCTGCAGCGTTAACAGGGTTATTGCAGGCACTGTGCCAAGTCCTGCAACCGGATATTTTCCTTATAAAACAATAACTTAAAAAAACAGCCGATTCGCGGAATCGTGCAAGTTGCATGAAACTGATCGTGCCTGCGTGCAAGTTGCGGCTTTTTTGAATTAACTAAGCGACTGATTTCCCGACATTTTCCTGCGCGCATAAAAAAAGGACTCCGAAGAGTCCTTTTTCAGCTTAGAGCAAAGGGGTAATTAAACGCCCGAAGCCTTGGCTGCTGCTACGTCCTTGATGGACAGCTTGATACGGCCGCGGTTATCCACGTCCAGTACCAACACTTCCACTTCCTGGCCTTCTTTCAGAATGTCGGTCACTTTCTCAACACGAGCGTCGCTCAGCATGGAGATGTGAACCAGACCGTCTTTGCCCGGCAGGATGTTGACGAATGCGCCGAAGTCGACGATGCGCTCAACTTTACCGACGTAGATCTTGCCGATCTCGGCCTCAGCGGTGATACCCAGAACGCGCTGACGTGCAGCTTCTGCAGCTTCCTTGGTTTCGCCGAAGATCTTGATCGAGCCGTCGTCTTCGATGTCGATCGAAGCCTTGGTCTCTTCACAGATCGCACGAATGGTCGCGCCGCCTTTACCGATAACATCACGGATTTTGTCGGTGTCGATTTTCATCGCGATCATGGTCGGAGCATTTTCCGACAGTTCGGTACGGGACTGACCAATGATCTGGTTCATCTGACCGAGGATGTTCAGGCGCGCTTCCAGGGCTTGGCCCAGAGCGATTTCCATGATTTCTTCGGTGATGCCCTTGATCTTGATGTCCATCTGCAGCGCGGTAACACCTTTGGCGGTACCGGCTACTTTGAAGTCCATGTCGCCCAGGTGGTCTTCGTCGCCCAGGATGTCGGTCAGGATGGCGAACTTCTCGCCTTCTTTAACCAGACCCATGGCGATACCGGCAACCGGTGCCTTCATCGGGACACCAGCATCCATCAACGCCAGGGAAGCACCACAGACCGAAGCCATGGAGCTGGAGCCGTTGGACTCAGTGATTTCCGACACAACACGGATGGTGTAAGGGAACACGTCAGCAGCAGGCAGCATGGCTGCAATCGAACGACGAGCCAGACGGCCGTGACCGATTTCGCGACGACCAGCACCACCCATGCGACCACACTCACCAACCGAGAACGGAGGGAAGTTGTAGTGCAGCATGAACGGGTCTTTTTTCTCGCCTTCCAGGGTGTCCAGCAACTGTGCGTCACGGGCAGTACCCAGGGTTGCGACGACCAGAGCCTGAGTTTCACCGCGGGTGAAGAGCGCCGAACCGTGAGTCTTCGGCAGAACACCCACTTCGATGTTCAGCGGACGTACGGTGCGGGTGTCGCGGCCGTCGATACGTGGCTTGCCGTTAACGATGTTTTCGCGAACGGTGCGGTATTCGATTTCACCGAATGCAGCTTTGACGTCGCTGGAGGAAGGCTGGCCTTCTTCACCGGACAGCTTGGCCACAACCTGATCCTTCAGCTCGCCCAGGCGAGCATAACGGTCGGCCTTGACGGTGATGGTGTAGGCATCGGAGATCGCTGCGCCGAACTCGGAGCGGATAGCGCCCAGCAGTTCAGTCGCTTCAGCTTGTGGAGCCCAGGTCCAGGTTGGCTTGGCGGCTTCAGCAGCGAGTTCTTTAACAGCGTTGATTACAACCTGGAACTCGTCGTGAGCAAACAGTACCGCGCCCAGCATCTGGTCTTCGGTCAGCTCTTTGGCTTCCGATTCAACCATCAACACAGCTTCCGAAGTACCGGCAACGACCATGTCCAGGCTCGAAGCTTTCTGTTGTTCGTAAGTCGGGTTCAGCAGGTAGCCGGTGCTTTCGTGGAACGCAACACGGGCAGCGCCGATTGGACCATCGAAAGGAATACCGGAAATGGCCAGGGCAGCCGAGGTACCGATCATCGCAGCGATGTCCGGATCGGTCTTCTTGCTGGTGGAAACGACGGTGCAGACAACCTGCACTTCGTTCATGAAGCCTTCTGGGAACAGCGGACGGATCGGACGGTCGATCAGTCGGGAAGTCAGGGTTTCTTTCTCGGAAGGACGGCCTTCGCGCTTGAAGAAACCGCCAGGGATCTTACCGGCAGCGTAAGTCTTTTCCTGGTAGTGAACGGACAGAGGGAAGAAGCCCTTGCTTGGGTCCGCGTGCTTGGCGCCAACAACAGTCACCAGTACGGTAACGTCGTCATCAACGGTGACCAGCACTGCGCCGGAAGCTTGACGGGCGATACGGCCTGTCTCGAGGGTAACGGTCGACTGACCGAACTGGAATTTTTTGATAACCGGGTTCACGGTGTCCTACCTTCTTTGTGGCTCTTGGGGAACTTGTCTTCTTGCGAAATTCTTGGGCAATGTCGGGAATCGGCCCGAGCCTGGTCCAGGGTAAAACGTGTATCCAGATAAAACTTGAGGCTGGGAGCCTGCCATGGGCCAGCGGGAATCCCACTGACACACGGCAGACAACCAACCTCTAGCGCAATCGCTTATTAGCGACGCAGACCCAGGCGACCGATCAGAGTCTGATAACGACCCAGATCCTTGCCTTTCAGGTAGTCCAGCAGCTTACGGCGCTGGTTTACCATGCGGATCAGACCACGACGGGAGTGGTGATCTTTACCGTTGGCCTTGAAGTGACCTTGCAGCTTGTTGATGTTGTGGGTCAGCAGTGCAACTTGCACTTCTGGCGAACCAGTGTCACCAACAGCTTGCTGATAGTCAGCAACGATTTGTGCTTTTTCTTGAACGTCGAGAGCCATGAGGCAATCCTTTTTTCAGGAAACCACCCAAAGGGCAGTTTCAACAGGCCAGGGACAAATCCCTGTATCTAAAAATGAGTGTTGACCGTGCCTGTTAACAGCCACACTCGTCCGGTCATTCTGACCGAATTAGTCGACGTGGCGCGATGCGCCCGTCTTCGCTCACTTCACCGATACCGATAAAGCGACCGTTATGATCTTGTACCCGCACCATACCGAACTTCGGAGCGTCCGGAGCGCGTACCGGCTGGCCGTTTAGCCAGTAGAACGCGCTGTGCTCCGAGAAGTGCAGCAATGGCCAGTCCAGCAAACCGCTGTCCGATGGCATCAGGAAGCGATCAACTGCTTCATTGCCGCCTTCGGCATGTACCGCTTCCAACTCTTCCAGCGTGACCGTCTGGGCAAGGCTGAAAGGCCCTGCCTGCGTGCGTCGCAGTTCTGCAACGTACGCGCCGCAACCGAGCTGTTCACCAATATCTTCCACCAGGGTACGGATATAGGTGCCTTTGCTGCAATCCACGGCCAAGCGGGCAGTGTCGCCCTCACAGGCGAGCAATTCCAAGCGGGCAATAGTAACAGAACGCGGTTCGCGCTCCACTACTTCGCCCGCACGTGCCAGCTTGTAAAGAGGCTGCCCATCACGCTTGAGCGCCGAGTACATCGGGGGTATCTGACTGATTTGCCCACGAAAACCGGGTAAAGCAGCTTCAATATCAGCACGACCAACGGTCACGTCGCGAACCTGCAAAACATCACCCTCGGCATCGGCCGTGGTGGTGGTCTTGCCCAGTTGCATCAGGGTTTCGTAACCCTTGTCGGAATCGAGCAGGTATTGCGAGAACTTGGTGGCCTCACCAAAGCACAACGGCAATACGCCGGTGGCCAAGGGATCGAGGCTGCCGGTATGCCCGGCCTTCTCGGCGTTGAGCAACCAGCGAACCTTCTGCAAAGCGGCATTGGAGGTAAAGCCAATGGGCTTGTCGAGCAGAATGATGCCGCTGACGTTGCGACGGATACGTTTGACCTGAGCCACCGCTTACTCCTTGGCGTCTTCAGGTGTGGACGGGTGCTGGCTGTCTTCCGCCACGGCGCGCTCGATCAGTGCCGACAGGTGCGCACCACGCACGACGCTTTCGTCGTAGTGGAAATGCAACTGAGGCACGCTGCGCAGCTTCATTTCACGGGCCAACTGCATGCGCAGGAAGCCTGCAGCCGAATTCAGCACCTTGATGCTTTGCGCGATTTCTTCGCTGCTGTCCTGCCCCATCACGGTGATGAAAATTTTCGCGTGACCAACGTCACGGCTCACTTCAACGGCGGTGATGGTGACCAGGCCAACGCGTGGGTCTTTGACTTCGCGACGGATCAGCTGGGCCAACTCGCGCTGCATTTGATCGCCGATACGCTGGGTACGGCTGTATTCTTTTGCCATGTCTTGTTACCTGTTACTGCCACACGGTGAAACCCGTGGGGTCTGAAAGCGGCAAACGCCCGGCCTGACAAAAGCCAGACCGGGCGTTGCGTTTAGAGTCCGTACGCTGCGCGGGGCATCTGCATGCCCACACGTTGCGTGGCTCCGGAAGTGCGCGAGTTAGAGGCTGCGAGCAACCTGAACCTTCTCGTAGACTTCGATCTTGTCGCCAGCCTTGACGTCGTTGTAGCTCTTGACGCCGATACCGCATTCCATGCCGGCACGTACTTCAGAAGCGTCATCCTTGAAGCGGCGCAGGGATTCCAGCTCGCCTTCGAAGATAACGATGTCTTCACGCAGTACACGGATTGGACGGTTACGGTGCACAGTGCCTTCGATAACCATACAGCCGGCAATCGCGCCGAATTTCGGCGAACGGAACACGTCACGGACCTCGGCAACACCCAGGATGTTCTCCCGGACGTCACTGCCAAGCATGCCGGTAAGGGCTTTCTTGACGTCTTCGATGATGTCGTAGATGACGTTGTAGTAACGCATGTCCAGGCCTTCCTGCTCGACGATCTTGCGAGCGCCAGCATCGGCACGCACGTTGAAACCGAACAGTACAGCGTTGGAAGCCAGTGCCAGGTTGGCGTCGGACTCGGTGATACCACCGACACCGCCACCGACAACACGCACTTGCACTTCGTCGTTACCCAGGCCGTTCAAGGCGCCGTTCAACGCTTCGAGAGAACCACGAACGTCAGATTTGAGGACGATGTTGAGCGTCTTCTTCTCTGCCTGACCCATGTTCTCAAAGATGTTTTCCAGCTTGCCGGCGTGAGCACGAGCCAGTTTGACTTCGCGGAACTTGCCTTGACGGAACAGAGCCACTTCACGGGCTTTCTTCTCGTCAGCAACTACGCTCATCTCGTCGCCAGCGTCCGGAGTACCGTCCAGGCCGAGGATCTCGACAGGGATGGAAGGACCGGCTTCTTTGATTGGCTTGCCGTTCTCGTCGAGCATGGCACGTACACGGCCGTAGTTCGAACCGACCAGCACCATGTCGCCTTGGCGCAGGGTACCGTCTTGAACCAGTACGGTTGCAACCGGGCCACGACCTTTGTCGAGACGCGATTCAACCACAACGCCACGACCCGGGGCCGATGGAGTGGCTTTCAGTTCGAGTACTTCAGCTTGCAGCAGGACTGCTTCGAGCAGTTCGTCTACACCGGTACCGACTTTCGCCGAGACCGAGACAAACGGCGTATCACCGCCCCACTCTTCGGACGTCACGCCGTGAACCGACAGTTCGCTACGGATGCGATCAAGATCGGCGCCCGGCTTGTCGATTTTGTTCACTGCAACAACCAGTGGAACACCAGCAGCCTTGGCGTGCTGGACAGCTTCAATGGTCTGCGGCATCACGCCGTCGTCCGCTGCAACAACCAGGATCACGATGTCAGTCGCCTTGGCACCACGGGCACGCATTGCGGTAAACGCGGCGTGACCTGGGGTGTCGAGGAAAGTAACCATGCCGCGTTCGGTTTCAACGTGGTACGCGCCGATGTGCTGGGTGATACCGCCGGCTTCGCCAGCAGCTACCTTGGCACGACGAATGTAATCGAGCAGCGACGTCTTACCATGGTCAACGTGGCCCATTACGGTCACGACTGGCGCACGGGAGAACGTCTCACCTTCAAACTTCAAGGACTCGGCCAGGGAGTCTTCCAGAGCGGTATCGCTGACCAGGGTCACTTTGTGGCCCAGTTCTTCGGCTACCAGTTGAGCAGTTTCCTGATCAAGCACCTGGTTGATGGTCGCTGGAGTACCCAGTTTGAACATGAACTTGATGATTTCAGCAGCCTTGACCGACATCTGATTGGCGAGATCGCCAACAGTGATGGTCTCGCCGATCTGCACATCACGCACGACAGGGCCGGTTGGGCTCTGGAAACCGTGGGCGTTACGCTTTTTCAGCTTGGCCTTGCCGCGACCACCACGACGGAAGCCATCGCTTTCTTCGTCGGTAGTACGAGGGGCAACGCGTGGAGCAGGCGCTTTCTCTTTGACCGAGGCACGATGCGGAGCGTTTTTACGCTCGCCATCGCCACCACCACCGCGACGATTATTATCGTCGGCACGTGGTTTGTCCGGACGACGAGGTTCGTCACGCTTGCGAGCGTCAGCTGCAGGAGCAGGTGCAGCGGCAACCGGAGCGGCCTCACGCACAGCTTCAACAGGCGCGGCGACCGCCTCAGTGGCAGCAGGTTGCGCAGCAGCAGGCTGGCGACGCGCTTCTTCTTCGGCGCGACGCTTGGCTTCTTCTTCAGCCTTCTGACGAGCAGCATTTTCTACTGCGCGACGTTCTTCCAGTTCGCGTTTGCGCTCGGCTTCAATTTCTTCCGGGCTGCGCTGTACGAAGACTTTCTTCTTGCGTACTTCAACGCTGATGCTCTTGCTACCAGCAACACGCAAGGTGCTGGTGGTTTTGCGCTGCAATGTAATCTTGCGCGGTTCTTCCACTTTCGCCTTGTGGCTGCTCTTCAAGTGAGTCAGCAAAGACTGCTTCTCACTGTCGCTCACACCTTCATCGGCGGCGGTGTGCGGCAGACCTGCCTCACGCATCTGCTGCAACAGGCGCTCTACCGGTGTTTTGACCTCATCGGCCAGTTGTTTCACCGTGACTTGCGTCATGCACTTCTCTCCTCAGGCCGCGCCTAGTTACTCGAACCAATGGGCTCGGGCGGCCATGATCAACTTGCCGGCACGATCATCGTCAATGCCGTCGATGTCGAGCAGATCGTCAATAGACTGCTCGGCCAGGTCTTCGCGGGTAATTACGCCGCGCACCGCCAGTTCCATCGCCAAATCCTTGTCCATACCCTCAAGCGAGAGCAGGTCTTCGGCCGGATGGGCGTCTGCCAGCTTTTCCTCAGTAGCGATGGCTTTAGTCAACAAACGATCCTTGGCCCGAGCGCGAAGCTCGTTGACGGTGTCTTCGTCAAAGCCGTCGATGTTGAGCATTTCTTCCAACGGTACGTAGGCAATCTCTTCCAGGCTGGTGAAGCCTTCATCTACCAGCACCTGCGCCAGGTCTTCGTCGACTTCCAGCTCGTCGATGAAGTTGCGCAGGATGTCACCGGTTTCAGCTTGCTGCTTAGCCTGGATGTCCGATTCGGTCATCACGTTCAGGGTCCAACCGGTCAGTTGGCTGGCCAGACGCACGTTCTGACCACCACGACCAATGGCCTGAGCCAGATTGTCTGCGCCAACGGCGATGTCCATTGCATGGGCATCTTCGTCAACGATAATTGCCGCCACTTCAGCTGGCGACATGGCGTTGATCACGAACTGCGCCGGGTTATCGTCCCACAGGACGATGTCCACACGCTCACCGCCCAACTCGCCCGACACTGCCTGGACGCGCGAACCGCGCATACCAATGCAAGCACCTTGCGGGTCAATGCGTTTGTCCTTGGAGCGGACCGCGATCTTGGCGCGCGAACCCGGGTCGCGGGACGCAGCCATGACTTCGATCAGGCCTTCGGCGATTTCCGGCACTTCAATACGGAACAGCTCGATCAGCATTTCCGGCGCGGTACGCGACAGGATCAACTGAGGGCCGCGGTTCTCGGTGCGGATTTCCTTGAGCAGCGCACGCAGACGTACGCCAACCCGGAAGGTTTCGCGAGAGATGATGTCTTCGCGGGCCAGCAACGCTTCTGCGTTGTTACCCAGGTCGACGATCACGTTGTCGCGGGTGACTTTTTTCACGGTGCCGGAGATAATTTCACCCAGGCGCTCGCGATAAGCGTCAACGACTTGAGCGCGCTCGGCTTCGCGAACCTTCTGCACGATGACCTGCTTGGCGGTCTGTGCAGCAATACGGCCGAACTCGATCGATTCGATCTTTTCTTCGACGACATCACCTACCTGAGCGCCAGGGTGCGTTTCGGCAACCTTGCTCGGCCAGGTTTCGATGGCCGGATCATCAAGATCGGCTTCTTCGACGACCGTCCAGCGACGGAAAGTCTCATAGGCACCGGTGTGGCGGTTGATTTCCACACGCAGATCCACTTCGTCTTCAAAACGCTTTTTGGTAGCAGTGGCCAGGGCCAGCTCCAGCGCTTCAAAAATCACGTTTGCCGGTACGCCCTTTTCATTGGATACCGACTCAACAACCAGCAGTACTTCTTTGCTCATCGTACGCCTCGCCTTTCGCAAGCCATTGGATCCGCGGGATCCGCGTCTCAGTCAAAACTGGGAATAATGTTGGCCTTGTCGATCATATCGATCGGCAACAGGAATTCATGGTCTTCTACCTGCACCACGACATCCTGTTCTTCTACACCGCGCAGAAGGCCCTGAAAGTTGCGTCGCCCTTCGAACGGGGAGCGCAGCTTGATCTTCACTTGTTCACCGGCAAATTTTGCAAACTGATCAATAGTGAACAGTGGGCGTTCCATGCCTGGCGAGGAAACTTCGAGGGTATATTCAACGGAGATTGGATCTTCAACATCCAGGACACCGCTGATCTGACGGCTGACAATGGCACAATCGTCCACCAGCACACCGCCCTCTTTATCGATATAAACGCGCAACATTGAGTGGCGACCTTGAGCCGAAAACTCAATACCCCAGCATTCATAGCCTAGGGCCACGACCACCGGGGCCAACAAGGCCTGCAACTCTTCTAGCTTGCTCGACACCTGAACCCCCTCGTGCATGTATGTGCATGCTGTGCAAAATAAAAAAATGGGCGAAACGCCCATCCTTGAAACGCCGTCGAATAGCGGCGTTGAAAGTGTCCAGCTAACAAAAAGCCCCTTAAAAGGGGCTCCGCTAAAACTGGTTGCGGGGGCCGGATTTGAACCGACGACCTTCGGGTTATGAGCCCGACGAGCTACCAGACTGCTCCACCCCGCGACAAAGCTGGGGCGGAAGTATACGACCGATCCCTTACAGGGTCAATGTAACCTTCCACCTACAAGAAAGCCCGCAACAGCGGGCTCTCCTGATAATTGGTACCGAGAAGGGGACTCGAACCCCTACACCCTATGGGCACAACCACCTCAAGGTTGCGTGTCTACCAATTCCACCACCTCGGCAATACAGCGTTTACAACCCTTCTTACTTCTGCTCTTGAGCTGGAGGCACGTCAGTCGCTGGAGTAGCCGACTTTTGCTCTTGAAGCACCGGGACATCATCAGAAGCCGGTTTTGCTTTTGGTACTTCCAACACTGCTGGGTTTGGGAGACCTACTTGAGTCAGCACATGAGCTTTCTCTTTAGCAAAGTAACCTAACCCCAAGCTGGTTATGAAGAAACCGGCGGCAAGTATAGCAGTAAACTTACTAAGAAAGGTAGAGGAACCTTGGCTTCCGAACACAGTATTTGAAGCACCTGCACCGAAAGACGCACCAGCATCCGCACCTTTACCCTGTTGCAACAAAACCAGGGCAACTACGCCCAGGGCAGCCAACAGATGAAAAACGACTACGACTGTTTCCAGCATTTTTTCAGTTTCCCGCGGCGCGACAAATCGCACCGAACTCATCTGCATTCAGGGAAGCTCCACCAATGAGCCCCCCATCGATATCCGGCATGCCGAACAGTTCGACCGCATTGGCCGCCTTCACGCTGCCGCCGTATAGAAGCCGCACACCTTGCGCGACCTCAGAATTCTCTGCCGCCAACTGTGCGCGAATGGCTGCGTGCACATCCTGCGCCTGTTGCGGTGTAGCAGTCAGCCCGGTGCCAATGGCCCAGACCGGCTCGTAAGCAATTACTGCCTTTGCAAACGCACCAACACCCAGCTCCTCGATGATGCTGCCCAGCTGACGCGAGACAACTTCAAGAGTTTTACCCGATTCACGCTGCTCAAGGGTCTCCCCTATGCACAACACCGGAATCAAGCCACAAGCCTGTGCCGCTGCGAACTTGCGATTAAGTGTCCCATCACGCTCGCCCATCATCTGACGGCGCTCGGAGTGCCCGACAAGCACATAGGAACAACCCGCATCTACCAACTGACTCGGCGAAATCTCACCGGTCAAAGCACCTTGCATGGGCTCCACCGCAGAATTCTGCGCGCCGACCTGAATCGACTTACCTTTCAAGCCATCAACCACTTGGTTGATATGCAAGCAAGGCGGGAAAACCGCAACATCAACACCGCTAGGCAAGGCCAAGTGACGAAGGCCATTGATCAGCTCAGCGACACTGGCGCGGGTACCGTGCATCTTCCAGTTACCAGCTACCATAGTGCGACGCATGCTGTACCCCGTCGGTCAAAGTGGGCGCAGATGTTACCCAACCACATCAACACTGGCAAGCCGAATTCAGGCGCAAATTTCAGTTACCAGTTTTGCCAGGTCTTCGGCATGGCCGCGAACCTGTGTTTCATCTTCACCTTCGACCATGACGCGCACCAGAGGCTCCGTGCCGGACTTGCGCAGTAACACCCGCCCACGCCCCGCCATTGCCAGGGTCACGCGCTCGCAGGCGTCTTTGACCGCAGGGTGCTCGATCGGGTTTTCGCCACCGGCAAAACGCACATTGAGCAAAACCTGCGGGCACTTACGCAGCGCCTGGCGCGCCTGAGCAAGGCTCTCCTCACGACGACGCAAGGACAGCAGCACCTGCAAGGCGGCAATAATCGCATCGCCAGTCGTCGTGTGCTGGAAGCAAACCACATGCCCCGAGTTCTCACCGCCCACCTGCCAGTTACGCTCCAGCAGTTCGGCGATCACATAGCGGTCACCGACATTGGCGCGCACGAAGGGAATTCCAAGGTCTGCCAAGGCCAGTTCCAGCCCCAGGTTGCTCATCAGGGTGCCAACGACGCCGCCCTGTAACTTGTCACGCTCATGCAGGTCGCGAGCAATGATGAACAACAAATCATCGCCATCCACGATAGCCCCAGTGTGATCCACCATCAGCACACGATCGCCATCTCCGTCGAACGCAATACCAAGATCAGCATGCTCAGCCAGGACAGCCGCCTGCAACTGCTCCATATGGGTGGAGCCGCAGTTTTCGTTGATATTCAAACCATTCGGCTGAGCCGACAGCACCGTCACATCGGCGCCCAGCTCCTTGAATACACTCGGAGCCACTTTGTAGGTCGCACCATGGGCGCAATCGACAACAAGCTTCAGCCCGGCAAAATTGGTACTGGTCGGCACGCTGCTCTTGCAAAACTCGATGTAGCGGCCAGACGCATCGTTGATGCGCGAGACCTTGCCCAGCTTGCTGGACTCAACCACCGTCATCGGTGCATCCAGCAGCTCTTCGATCATCAGCTCGATTGCATCCGGCAACTTGGTGCCCTGCCCCGAGAAAAACTTGATGCCATTGTCATCATGAGGGTTGTGCGAGGCACTGATCACGATACCGGCTTCAGCGTGGAAGGTACGCGTCAGGTAAGCGATCGCCGGTGTCGGCATTGGCCCCAGCAGCATTACGTCAGCACCTGCGGCGGACAAGCCGGCCTCCAGCGCGGACTCAAACATGTAACCGGAAATACGGGTGTCCTTGCCCACCAGAATGCGGCAAGCGCCCATGCTGCGGAACGCCATGCCTGCCGCCCAACCCAGCTTGAGCATGAAATCAGGAGTAATCGGAAATTCGCCGACCCGACCACGGATACCGTCGGTGCCAAAATATTTTTTAGTCATAAGTGCTCCATCGTTCTTATTCGGCTGATTCTACCGCGGCAAGCATACGCACTACGTCGACAGTCTCGGCGACGTCATGCACACGCAAGATACGCGCGCCCTTGGTAACCGCAAGCGCTGCCAGAGCAAGGCCACCGTACAACCGCTCACCCACCGGACGATTCAATGCAAGCCCTATCATGCTCTTGCGCGAAACACCGACCAACAGGGGCCGACCAAGCGCATGCAAGGCTTCCATATGCTTGAACAGGCTTAAATTGTGCTGAAGGGTCTTGGCAAAGCCAAACCCGGGATCAAGGATGATCTTCTCGGCAGCGATTCCCACCTTGGTGCACTGAGCGATCCTTTCAGCAAGAAACCCACTCACTTCACCCACGAGATCGTCATAGTGCGGATTGTCTTGCATATTGCCGGGCTCGCCCAGCATATGCATCAGGCACACCGGCAGACCGGTTGCCGCTGCTGCATCCAGGGCACCGTCCCGCTGCAGGGAGCGCACATCGTTGATGAGTCCCGCCCCCAGGCGCGCTGTCTCGCGCATCACGGCCGGAGTGGATGTATCCACCGAAATGATCACATCCAGCTCGCGAGCAATGCGCTCGACGACTGGCGCCACTCGCTCCAACTCCTCAAGGGGAGAAACAACGCGAGCACCCGGGCGAGTCGACTCACCCCCCACATCAATCAAGGTCGCGCCAGCCGCCACCATCGCCTCGGCATGACGCAATGCGGCATCGAGTTGACTGAAGCGGCCACCGTCGGAAAAGGAATCGGGGGTTACATTAAGAATGCCCATGACATGTGTATGGGCCAAATCAAGAACCCGGTTGCCGCAAGGCAACCGGGTTAAGGACAACGCAGAAGTCATTTCAAACCTTAGTGGTCAGCTGCCGGACCGCCGATCGGGGCTTCAGGGCGCTCGTTCTGAACCACTGGCGGAGTACCAGAAGTGCCCGAACCACCTTCCCAATCACGAGGCTCACGAGGTGTACGACCCGCCATGATGTCGTCGATCTGGTCGGCATCAATGGTCTCGTACTTCATCAACGCATCAGCCATGGCATCCAGCTTGTCGCGGTTGTCGGTCAGGATCTGTTTGGCCGTGCCGTAGCACTGGTCAATGATGCTGCGCACTTCGGAGTCGATCAGCTTGGCCGTTTCACCCGAGAAGCTGGCAGCTTGACCGCCACCGCCACGACCCAGGAACACTTCGCCTTCTTCTTCGGCATACATCAAGGGACCAAGCTTTTCAGACAAGCCCCACTTGGTCACCATGTTCCGCGCAATCTGACTGGCACGCATAATGTCGTTGGAGGCGCCGGTGGTGACGCCATCAAAGCCAAGCGTCATCTCTTCAGCAATACGACCACCATACAGTGAGCAGATCTGACTGATCAGCGCACGCTTGGAGAGGCTGTAACGATCCTCTTCAGGCAGGAACATGGTGACACCCAGCGCCCGACCACGAGGAATGATCGACACCTTGTAAACCGGGTCATGCTCAGGCACCACACGACCAACAATGGCGTGACCGGCTTCGTGATAAGCGGTGTTCTGCTTCTCTTTCTCGGACATGACCATGGATTTGCGCTCGGCGCCCATCATGATCTTGTCTTTTGCCAGTTCGAACTCTTTCATTTCAACGATGCGCTTGCCGGTACGGGCAGCGAACAGCGAAGCCTCGTTCACCAGGTTGGCCAGGTCAGCACCGGAGAAGCCTGGCGTACCACGGGCAATCACGGCCGGAGCCACATCGTCACCCATCGGCACTTTGCGCATGTGTACTTTCAAAATCTGTTCGCGACCACGGATGTCCGGCAGACCCACCACAACCTGGCGGTCGAAACGGCCTGGACGCAGCAGCGCAGGGTCCAGTACGTCCGGACGGTTGGTGGCGGCGATGACAATAATGCCGTCATTCATTTCGAAGCCGTCCATCTCCACCAGCAACTGGTTGAGGGTCTGCTCACGCTCATCGTGACCACCGCCCATGCCAGCACCACGATGGCGACCAACAGCGTCGATTTCGTCGATGAAAATGATGCACGGGGCGTGCTTCTTGGCCTGCTCGAACATATCGCGAACACGGCTGGCACCAACACCGACAAACATCTCGACGAAGTCAGAACCGGAAATCGTGAAGAACGGCACCTTGGCTTCGCCGGCAATCGCCTTGGCCAGCAAGGTTTTACCGGTGCCCGGAGGGCCGACCATCAGCACGCCGCGAGGAATACGGCCGCCCAGGCGCTGGAACTTGCCCGGATCGCGCAGGAATTCAACCAGCTCACCGACTTCTTCCTTGGCTTCATCACAACCTGCGACGTCAGCCAGGGTGGTCTTCACCTGATCCTCGGAGAGCAGGCGTGCCTTGCTCTTGCCGAAGCTCATCGGCCCGCCCTTGCCTCCCGCGCCACCTTGCATCTGGCGCATGAAGAACATGAACACGGCGATAATCACCAGGATCGGGAAGCTGGCCACCAGGAGCTGGGTCCAGATGCTCTGCTGCTCAGGCTGCTTGCCTTCAACAACCACATGGTTATCCACCAGGTCGCCGATCAGACCGTTGTCCTGAATTGCCGGACGAATGGTCTTGAAGCTGTCGCCATCGTTGCGTTTGCCGGTAATCACGTAGCCATCAACCGCTACGCGCTCGACCTTGCCATCCTTAACTTGCTGGATGAAGTCGGAATAGTTGAGGGTCTGCGGCTCGTTAGGGCTGGAGAAGTTGTTCATCACCGTCACCAGGACAGCCGCGATGATCAACCACAGGATCAGATTCTTTGCCATATCGTTCAATTAACTACCCTCTGAAGCAAGCTCCGCTACTGGCGCGCGCTTCGCATGATATTCACCGGCCTAACTTACTACATTACCTACAACTCTGGCAGGCGCCGTCTGTAACCCTTTGTGAAACTTTGACTACACAATATTCGTAAAGCTTCATGACGAAAGCGATATAAAAAAACCTATCGCCTTCCTCGAATTTCTCAAAAACGCTCTTCACTCGCTGCACCTTCAACACCGCGGAAGCCGCGGCACAGCAGGTATTGCTCGCGAGACCTGTCTCGGGAAGAGTCAGGTTTGCGCGTTTGCACCTTGTCGAACAGCTTGCGGATGTTCTTGTGGTACTCGTCAAAACCTTCACCCTGGAAGACTTTCACCAGAAAATCACCGCCAGGACGCAAAACCCGACCTGCCAAATCCAGCGCCAGCTCACAAAGGAACATCGCGCGCGGCATATCAACAGCCGGTAATCCACTCATATTGGGGGCCATGTCGGAAATCACAAGGTCTACCTGCGAATTTCCCACAGCTTCAAGGATCTGTGCGAGCACCGCGTCCTGGGTGAAGTCACCATGAACAAAGGTCACATCCGGGATGCTGTCCATTTCCAGAATATCGGAAGCGATCAGTCGACCTTGCCCACCAATCAGACGACTGGTCACTTGGGACCAACCGCCAGGGGCTGCGCCAAGGTCAATAACGCTCATGCCTGGACGAATCAATTTGTCCTTGTCCTGGATCTCCAGCAGTTTGTAGCTGGCCCGGGAACGGTAGCCGTCCTTTTGCGCCTTTTTGACGTAAGGATCGTTGAAATGCTCTTGCAGCCACTTAAGACTAGTTTTGGAACGGGCCACGGGCCACCTCGAAAATAAAACGGGTCGTGATTAACTGGGCGGTCCCGGACTCGCTCGGGTAAACTGGCCGCCGCTTTTTACAAGATCAGACGCAGGGGTCAGATTATGCCGCTCACTCAAGAGCAGAAGAAACAGTACAAATCCATTGGCCACCATCTGAAACCAGTTCTGATTGTGGCAGACAACGGTTTGACTGAAGGTGTGTTAGCCGAACTTGAACGCGCATTGGGCGATCACGAACTGATCAAGATCAAGGTCAACATCCTTGACCGCGAAGCGCGTTTGGCCGCCATTGCAGAACTGTGCAAGGTCGGCAAAGCGGATCTGGTTCAGGTCATCGGCAAGATGGCGCTGCTGTATCGCAAGAACTTCAGCGTCAACAAGCAGCTGTCGAACGTACACCGCTTCAAATAATAGCTGTCAAATGACAACAAGGGTCACGGGCGTGCTTCGCGCGCCCTGCCACTCCATCCCGGCGCCGGCTGTATAACCAGCACCAGGCCGGAGAACCCTAGCACAAGATAGCTGAATAGCTGCCAGCGCAACGCTTGCGGCAGCCACACATGCACCACGCAAAACATTGCGCACGCATAGAGCGCCATCAACAGCAGTTGGCCGCGAATATCCCGCCACAAGCTCCCCAAACCCTCGGCCTTGACCAGCACCAATGCCTGGAGCGTCACGCACGCCGCTGCAAAACCGACCAGCAGCGCACTCAGCATTCCGTTGAGCTCATCGATCAGCAGCGGCGCCAGGCCAATCAGGCCCAGCACCGGCAACACACCGATGTGCAACAACCATAGGCCGCCCACCCAAAGCATCTGGGCGAGCTGCCAAAGCATGGCACCCGCGCGAAGCGGGCGCCGCCTTTCAGACGTGACGGACTTCAACAATCTCGTACTCGGTCACGCCACCTGGCGTCTTAACGGTCACCACATCCCCCTCTTCCTTGGCGATCAAGGCGCGGGCCAGTGGTGAACCGACGGAGATCTTGCCGAGTTTGAAGTCAGCCTCGTCCTCACCGACGATTTGGTAAACCACGCTTTCGTCCGTTTCGACGTTGGCGATTTCCACGGTGGTGCCGAAAATCACCTTGCCGGTTTTAGTAATGGTCGTTACGTCGATCACCACCGAATTCTGCAGGCGGCCTTCGATATCACGGATCCGCGCCTCAACCATACCCTGCTGCTCGCGAGCAGCGTGGTATTCGGCGTTTTCCTTCAAGTCACCCAGCTCGCGGGCCGTACCGATGTCCTGGCTCAGCTTTGGACGGACGACCTTGGTCAGATGGGCGTGCTCCTCTTCCAGGGCCTTGAAGCCCTGGACGGTCATTGGGTATTTGGTCATGCCTTCAATCCTGCGTGTAGATCCTGCAAGCGACGCACGGTCTTTTCCGGACCGAACTTGAGCGCTTCGCAGATGGCTTCGCCAGCAGCAATAGTGGTGGTGCAGTAGATCTTGTGCTGCAAGGCATTACGACGAATGGAGTAGGAATCCGCTATCGACTGGCGACCTTCGGTGGTGTTGATGATCAGCGTGACTTCGTCATTCTTGATCATGTCGACCACATGCGGACGGCCTTCCGTCACCTTGTTCACGCGACGCACTTTCAGGCCGGCAGCTTCGATCAGCTTGGCGGTCCCAGCG
The DNA here is from genome assembly GCF_001728855.1 of Pseudomonas sp. AP19. Classification (NCBI taxonomy): domain Bacteria; kingdom Pseudomonadati; phylum Pseudomonadota; class Gammaproteobacteria; order Pseudomonadales; family Pseudomonadaceae; genus Pseudomonas; species Pseudomonas sp. AP19. The sequence continues at coordinate 55,783 of NZ_LXJP01000029.1, forward strand.
GTGGCCACGACTTCAAAGCCCAAGTTGATCAGATCACGGGCCACGCCTGCAACCAGCGGTTTGTCGTCGTCACGCACGCTGATGAATGCAGTACCACCGGTCGGCAGCACTTCACTGGCACCCATCTGGGCCTTGGCGAATGCTTCACCGAAAGTGTCGCCCACACCCATCACTTCACCGGTGGACTTCATCTCTGGGCCCAGGATCGGGTCCACACCAGGGAATTTGGCGAATGGGAACACCGCCTCTTTCACGCTGTAGAAGTTAGGAATGATTTCCTTGGTGAAGCCGATTTCCTTCAGGGTCTTACCCGCCATCACGCGGGCAGCGATCATGGCCAGGGACACACCGATGCACTTGGATACAAATGGCACGGTACGCGAAGCACGCGGGTTGACTTCGATGACGTAGATGTCTTCGCCTTGCAGTGCCAACTGAACGTTCATCAGGCCGACAACGCCCAGTTCCAGGGCCATTTTCTTGACCTGTTCACGCATCTCGTCCTGGATGTGCGCCGGCAGCGAGTACGGCGGCAGCGAGCATGCGGAGTCACCGGAGTGAACACCCGCCTGTTCGATGTGCTGCATGATCGCGCCGATCACGACGTCGGTACCGTCGCAAACCGCATCCACGTCCATTTCGATCGCGCAGTTGAGGAAGTGATCCAGCAGCACCGGGCTGTCGTTGGACACTTTCACCGCATCACGCAGGTAACGCTTGAGTTCTTCTTCTTCGTAAACGATTTCCATCGCACGGCCGCCCAATACGTAGGACGGACGCACCACCAGCGGGTAGCCGATCTTGCTGGCTGCACGAATGGCTTCGTCTTCGCTGCGCACGGTAGCGTTAGGCGGCTGACGCAGGTTCAGGCGCTCAACCATTTGCTGGAAGCGCTCACGGTCTTCGGCACGGTCGATAGCGTCAGGGCTGGTACCGATGATCGGCACGCCGGCTGCTTCCAGTGCGCGAGCCAGTTTCAGCGGGGTTTGGCCGCCGTACTGGACGATCACGCCCTTTGGCTTCTCGACGCGGCAGATTTCCAGCACGTCTTCCAGGGTTACCGGCTCGAAGTACAGACGGTCGGAAGTGTCGTAGTCAGTGGAAACGGTTTCCGGGTTGCAGTTGACCATGATGGTCTCGTACCCATCTTCGCGCAGGGCGAGGGCGGCGTGTACGCAGCAGTAGTCGAACTCGATGCCCTGGCCGATACGGTTTGGCCCGCCGCCCAGGATAATGATCTTGTCGCGGCCCGACGGCGCGGCTTCGCACTCTTCCTCGTAAGTGGAGTACAGGTACGCGGTGTCAGTGGCGAACTCGGCCGCGCAGGTGTCAACGCGCTTGTAGACCGGGAAGATTTCCAGCTTGTGGCGGTGGGTGCGCAGGTTCTTCTCGGTCACACCCAACAGCTTGGCCAGACGCTGGTCGGAGAAGCCTTTGCGCTTGAGGCGGAACATCAGGTCGCGGTCGATAGAGGACAGACCGAGGGTCTTGACCTTCTCTTCTTCCTTGATCAGGTCTTCGATCTGCACCAGGAACCAAGGGTCGATCATGTTCATGCCGAAGATCTGCTCGACGGTCATGCCGGCGCGGAAAGCATCGGCCACGTACCAGATGCGCTCGGCGCCCGGCACGGTCAGCTCGCGCTTGAGCACGCTCATGCTTTCCGGGTTGCTCAGGTCGAGCTTTTCATCCAGGCCGCAAACACCCACTTCCAGGCCGCGAAGGGCTTTCTGCAGGGATTCCTGGAAAGTCCGGCCGATGGCCATGACTTCACCCACGGATTTCATCTGGGTGGTCAGGCGCGCGTCAGCCTTGGCGAATTTCTCGAAGGCAAACCGTGGCAGCTTGGTCACAACGTAGTCGATAGACGGCTCGAAGGACGCCGGAGTAGCGCCGCCCGTGATTTCGTTTTGCAGCTCGTCCAAGGTGTAACCGATCGCCAACTTGGCAGCGATGCGCGCAATCGGGAAGCCGGTCGCTTTCGATGCCAGTGCCGAAGAACGCGACACACGCGGGTTCATCTCGATCACGACCATACGACCGGTGTCCGGGCAGATACCGAACTGAACGTTGGAACCGCCGGTTTCAACGCCGATCTCACGCAATACCGCCAACGAGGCGTTACGCATGATCTGGTATTCCTTGTCCGTCAGGGTCTGTGCCGGAGCAACGGTGATCGAGTCACCGGTGTGCACGCCCATCGGGTCGAAGTTTTCGATGGAGCAGACGATGATGCAGTTGTCCTTCTTATCGCGGACAACCTCCATTTCGTACTCTTTCCAGCCGATCAGGGATTCGTCGATCAGCAGTTCTTTAGTCGGCGACAGGTCCAGACCGCGCGCGCAGATTTCTTCGAACTCTTCACGGTTGTAAGCAATACCGCCACCGGTGCCGCCCATGGTGAAGGACGGACGAATGATGCACGGGAAGCCCAGCTTTTCGAGAACCGCGTTGGCCTCTTCCATGCTGTGGGCAATACCGGAGCGCGGGCAGTCAAGGCCGATGGACTTCATGGCCTTGTCGAAACGCGAACGGTCTTCAGCCTTGTCGATGGTGTCGGCATTCGCGCCGATCATCTCAACGCCGAATTTTTCCAGCACGCCTTCGCGCTCCAGGTCCAGGGCGCAGTTCAGTGCAGTCTGGCCGCCCATGGTTGGCAGCAGTGCGTCTGGACGCTCTTTCTCGATGATCTTGGCAACCGTCTGCCACTTGATCGGCTCGATGTAGGTGGCGTCGGCCATGTCCGGGTCGGTCATGATGGTGGCCGGGTTGGAGTTCACCAGGATGACGCGGTAGCCCTCTTCGCGCAGGGCTTTACAGGCCTGGGCGCCGGAGTAGTCGAATTCACAGGCCTGGCCGATCACAATCGGGCCAGCGCCGAGAATCAGGATGCTTTTTATGTCTGTACGTTTTGGCATGGGTTTGTCACTCAAATCCGCAGGTCAGTCGGCAAGCCGTCTTGAACAATCTTTGAAGAGCTTGCGGGGGCCACCGGCATTCGGGGCCGCCCGCAAGCCACTCAGTCAGCGTCGCTTGGCCATCTCATTGATGAAACGGTCGAACAGCGGCGCTACGTCGTTCGGGCCCGGGCTTGCTTCAGGGTGGCCCTGGAAGCTGAACGCGCTCTTGTCGGTGCGCTCGATGCCTTGCAGGGAGCCGTCGAACAGCGACTTGTGAATCGCACGGACATTGCCCGGCAAGGTCGCTTCATCCACCGCAAAGCCGTGGTTCTGGCTGGTGATCATTACAACGCCAGTGTCCAGGTCTTGCACAGGGTGGTTGGCGCCGTGGTGGCCATGACCCATTTTGAGGGTCTTGGCACCGGAGGCCAGGGCCAGCAGCTGGTGACCGAGGCAGATGCCGAACACCGGAATCTCGGTTTCCAGCACTTCCTTGATTGCCTTGATGGCGTAGTCGCATGGCTCAGGGTCGCCCGGGCCGTTGGACAGGAACACACCGTCCGGCTGCATGGCCAGCACGTCGCTGGCCGGGGTTTGCGCCGGCACCACAGTAACGCGGCAACCGCGCTCGACCAACATGCGCAGGATGTTGTACTTGACGCCGTAGTCGTAAGCCACAACGTGGTACGGCAGCTCGGAGGCTTCGATGGTCGCGTGACTGTCGGTCTTCAGGTCCCAGACAGTGGAGCGCCACTCGTACTTCTCTTTCACGCTGACAACTTTCGCCAGGTCCATGCCTTTCAGGCCGGGGAAACCTTGGGCTGCGGCAATCGCCGCCGCTTCGGAAATATTGTCACCGACCATGATGCAGCCGTTCTGCGAGCCTTTTTCACGCAGGATGCGTGTCAGGCGGCGCGTATCGATACCGGCGATCGCCACAACGTTGTTGGCTTTCAGGTAATCGGACAGCGACATCGTATTACGCCAGTTGCTCGCAACCAGTGGCAGGTCACGAATCACCAGACCGGCCGACCAGACACGATCAGACTCGACGTCTTCCGGTGTAGTACCGGTGTTGCCGATGTGCGGATAAGTCAGGGTAACGATCTGTTGGGCGTAGGAAGGATCGGTAAGGATTTCCTGATAGCCGGTCATGGCAGTGTTAAACACCACCTCTCCAACGGTTTGACCGTCGGCTCCAATGGCTTCGCCGCGAAAAATGCTGCCATCAGCAAGGGCGAGTATGGCTGGCTTAGTCAAGAAGACCTCCCGTAAATAAAGCCTGAAAGGGCGATCGCAGGTTGTAAAAAAGCGGAGTGGCGTATGGACACGTCACCCCGCTTCTTCACTGAATTATTCTGCGCTCTTTTAGTGGACACACTAAAGCTGTAGCTTACAGAAAAAGGCTTTTTTGGTCCACCGCTAATGAGCCTTAAAGGCAGGGGAATGCGACAGGACGTCGCTTAGCGGTTAAAAACGGGGCCTCAGGATAATCCCGAGCCCCCGTTTTAGCTACTGATTAGTGCAGATCCAGCACATCGCGCATGTCATACAGACCAGGCTCGCGGCCTTCCAACCAGAGCGCAGCACGTACGGCGCCCTTGGCAAACGTCATGCGACTGGAGGCTTTGTGGGTGATTTCCAAGCGCTCGCCTTCGGTAGCAAACAGCACGGTGTGATCACCGACCACATCACCGCCGCGAACGGTGGCAAAGCCAATGGTGTCACGCGCACGCGCACCGGTATGGCCTTCACGCCCGTAAACAGCAACTTTCGACAGGTCACGCCCCAGCGCATCAGCGATTGCCTCGCCCATGCTCAGCGCGGTCCCCGACGGCGCATCGATCTTGTGGCGGTGATGCGTCTCGATGATCTCGATATCCGCCTCGTCACCCAGCACACGAGCGGCCATATCGAGCAGCTTGAGCGACAGGTTCACACCGACACTGAAGTTGGCAGCGAAGACAACCGGAATATCCTTGCCCGCCTCCACCAACAACTGCTTCTGCTCGGCACTCAGCCCGGTCGTGCCGATCACCATGGCCTTACCCGCCTTGCGGCAGAACGCCAGGTTTTTCAGCATGACCTCTGGCAGAGTGAAGTCGATGAGCACGTCGAATTCGTCAGCCACCGCCTCCAGATTACCGGCCAGCGAAACGCCAATGCGCCCCAGCGAGGCCAGCTCACCGGCATCCGCCCCCAACAACGTGCTGCCGGGACGAACAATCGCCGCGGTCAACCCGCAAGCCGGCGAGCGCTGCTGCACCGCCTCAACCAGCGTTTTGCCCATGCGCCCGGCAGCGCCCATTACGGCTATACGTCGCATATTCACTTCCTTACAGGTCGCCGAAGAAGCGCTTCACGCCATCGAAAAAGCCCGTGGTTTTCGGTGAATGGGAGTCATCACCTTCCAACGAGCTGCGGAACTCTTCAAGCAATTCACGCTGACGACGACCCAGATTAACCGGCGTCTCCACAGCCACACGGCACATCAGGTCACCCGCACCGCCACCGCGCACCGGCGCAACGCCTTTGCCACGAATACGGAACTGCTTGCCGGTCTGCGTCCCCTCAGGAATCTTCAGCTTGACGCGACCATCAAGCGTCGGGATCTCCAGCTCACCCCCCAATGCAGCGTCGACAAAGCTGATCGGCACTTCGCAGAACAGGTGCTTGCCATCACGCTGGAAGATCGAGTGCTCGCGCACATTGATCACCACATACAGGTCGCCTGTTGGGCCACCCTGCGTACCCGCCTCACCCTCGCCCGACAGACGAATGCGATCACCTGTGTCCACACCCGCCGGCACCTTCACCGAGAGGGTCTTGTACTCTTCGACACGGCCTTCGCCGTGGCAGGAATCGCAAGGGTCAGAAATGATCTTGCCCTGGCCATGGCAACGCGGGCAGGTCTGCTGCACCGAGAAGAAGCCCTGCTGCATGCGCACCTGGCCGATACCGCCGCAGGTCGGGCAAGTGATAGGCGAGGAGCCTTTCTTGGCACCCGAACCGTCGCACGGCTTGCAATTGACCAGCGTCGGCACACGGATATTGACGGTGGTGCCGCGTACGGCCTCCTCCAGATTCAGCTCCAGGGTGTAACGCAAGTCGCTGCCACGCTGGGCACCGCCACGCTGGCCGCCACGGCCGCCACCAAAGAAGTCGCTGAACACATCACCGAAAATATCGGAGAAGTTCTGACCACCAAAACCGGCACCGCCGCCGCCCATGCTTGGGTCGACACCGGCATGGCCATACTGGTCGTAGGCCGCACGCTTGTTGGGATCAGACAGGCATTCGTAGGCCTCGTTGGCCTCTTTGAACATCTCTTCGGATTCTTTGCTATCCGGATTACGGTCCGGGTGGTGCTTCATCGCCAGGCGACGGTAAGCCTTTTTCAGGTCCGCCTCGCTGGAACCGCGCTCCACACCCAATACTTCGTAATAGTCACGCTTTGCCATAAGTCTTTGCACTCTTAAGGACGTTCGGCCAGACCCTCCTGAGCCTTGCCAAACTCGTTGAGCCCCAATACAGGCCCGGACCCAACTCACGTCAATTCAACGATCCTGGTCATTACTGCTTTCAGCCAGGGACCCGGCCAAAAACGCGGTGATTGTCGCCCGGAAAGCAGGAGCATTCCCAGTCACACCGCCAACATCCGAGCCTTGTCGCATGTTGTAAAAATTCGCATACCCCAGACACGCCAACGCGGGAGCAAGCTCCCGCGCGGCGACATCCTACCAGTCACCGCTTGATAGCGGTCAACCGGGCGACCAACTTACTTGTGGTCTTTGACTTCTTCGAACTCGGCATCGACAACGTCATCGTGCTTGGCTTCAGGCTCTGCGTGTTGCGCAGCACCTTCTGCCGGCTGGCCTTGCTCGGCGTACATTTTCTGAGCGACTGGCGCGGAGACTTTCGACAGCTCCTCAACCTTGGCTTCGATGGCAGCCTTGTCGTCGCCTTTAACAGCGGCTTCCAGGGCAACCAACGCGGCTTCGATTGCAGTTTTCTCTTCGGCGGTCACTTTATCGCCAGCTTCAGCGATCATTTTGCGCGTCGAGTGAACCAGTGCGTCACCCTGGTTACGGGCGCCGGCCAGCTCTTCAAACTTCTTGTCAGCTTCAGCATTGGTTTCAGCATCACGAATCATCTGTTGAATTTCTTCATCAGACAGACCGGAGTTGGCCTTGATGGTGATCTTCTGCTCTTTGCCGGTGGCCTTGTCTTTAGCGCCTACGTGCAGAATGCCGTTGGCATCGATGTCGAAGGTCACTTCAATTTGTGGCACGCCACGTGGTGCTGGTGGAATCTCAGCCAGGTCGAACTTGCCCAAGGACTTGTTCTGAGCGGCTTGTTTACGCTCACCTTGCAGCACGTGAATGGTCACAGCGCCCTGGTTGTCGTCGGCAGTCGAGAACACTTGCGATTTCTTGGTAGGAATCGTGGTGTTTTTCTCGATCAGCGCGGTCATCACGCCACCCATGGTTTCGATACCCAGGGTCAGCGGGCTGACGTCCAGCAGCAGCACGTCTTTCACGTCGCCGGCCAGTACCGCACCCTGGATAGCAGCACCCATGGCAACGGCTTCGTCCGGGTTCACGTCTTTACGTGCTTCTTTACCGAAGAACTCGGTGACCAGTTTCTGAACCAGCGGCATACGGGTCTGACCGCCGACCAGGATCACGTCGTTGATCGAGCCAACGTCGATGCCCGAGTCTTTCAGCGCGATGCGGCAAGGCTCGATGGTGCGTTGAACCAGGTCTTCAACCAGCGCTTCCAGCTTGGAACGCGAGATTTTCACGTTCAAGTGCTTAGGACCGGTAGCGTCTGCAGTGATGTACGGCAGGTTAACGTCGGTCGACTGAGCGGAAGACAGCTCGATCTTGGCTTTCTCGGCGGCTTCTTTCAGGCGCTGCATCGCCAGCGGGTCACCCTTGAGGTTCATGCCGCTTTCTTTCTTGAATTCGTCAACGAGGTAGTCGATCAGACGAATGTCAAAGTCTTCACCACCCAGGAAGGTGTCGCCGTTGGTGGCCAACACTTCAAACTGGTGCTCGCCGTCAACTTCAGCGATCTCGATCACGGAGACGTCAAACGTACCGCCACCCAGGTCGTAAACGATCACGGTGTGGTCGCCCTTGGCCTTGTCCATACCGTAAGCCAGCGCAGCTGCGGTCGGTTCGTTGATGATCCGTTTTACGTCCAGACCCGCGATGCGGCCGGCGTCTTTGGTCGCCTGACGCTGGCTGTCGTTGAAGTAGGCCGGAACGGTAATCACCGCTTCGGTCACTGTCTCACCGAGGTAGTCTTCGGCGGTTTTCTTCATCTTTTTCAAGATTTCAGCCGAGATTTGCGGCGGCGACATTTTCTGGCCGTTTACTTCAACCCAGGCGTCACCGTTGTCAGCCTTAGCGATTTTGTAAGGGACCATCTTGATGTCTTTCTGTACGACTTCTTCGTCGAACTTACGACCGATCAGACGCTTCACCGCATACAGGGTGTTGTGCGGATTGGTCACAGCCTGACGCTTGGCCGACTGACCGACGAGGATTTCACCGTCGTTGGCGTAAGCAATGATCGACGGCGTGGTACGCGCGCCTTCGGCGTTTTCGATAACTTTAGCAACGCCGTTTTCCAGCACGGAGACACAGGAGTTGGTAGTCCCCAGGTCGATACCGATAATTTTGCCCATGATTTACTCTCCCGAAACATGAATTTGGTTGCCGCAGCAGTGGTGGCTAACTGCGGTAGCACTTAAACGCTTGACTTATAAATGGGGGCCTTGCGGCGGATTTCAAGCCTGCTCATCAATAGAAGGTGCAACAGGTGCAGGAGCCTTGCTCACCACCACCATTGCCGGGCGCAACAAGCGACCGTTGAGCTGGTAACCCTTCTGGAACACTTTCAATACGCTGTTCGGCTCAAGGTCATGGCTTTCCTGCATGGCCATGGCTTGGTGATGCTCTGCATTGAACGGCTCGCCGCCTTGCGGATCGATGGCCTCCAACTGATAACGCTTCAGGGTGTCCTGGAACATTTTCAGGGTAAGCTCGATCCCTTCGCGCATCGGGCGGATGTTTTCGTCGGCCGGGTTGGACAACTCAAGGCCACGCTCCAGGCTGTCGATAATCGGCAGCAGGTCATTGGCGAATTTTTCCAACGCGAATTTGTGAGCCTTTTCGACATCCTGCTCGGCGCGGCGGCGGACGTTCTGCAGATCGGCAGCAACACGCAAAGACTGATCCTGCGCAGCGGCCAATTGCTCTTCGAGCACTTGCACACGAGTTGCCAGTTCATCCCCGGCAGCCGAATTGGCGTCTGGAGTTTGCGTATCCTGCGTCTGTTCGTCAGCCATAGATTTCTCCTTTCAAAATCCTGCGCGAACTGAACTCGCGCTTCTGTTCCGGTATATGGGGCCACAATTTCCAGGTTCAAGGGCTCAGGCGTTTCCAAAAGTCTTTCGTTGAGCCAGATCAATTCCTGGGCCGTCATTCCCAATTGCACTAATAAATTAACTCGACCAAGCAAATCGAGCTAAGTGACAGGATTGTCAGCCCCAAACAAAACACTGTATAAATAACCAGACCTAAAGCCTGGGAGCGGCCGTCATGCTCGTGCACCTGTCCGTACATAACTACGCCATCGTTGAACATCTGGATCTCGAACTGGATCGCGGGATGAGCGTAATCACAGGCGAAACCGGCGCCGGCAAATCGATCATGCTCGACGCCCTGGGCCTGACCCTTGGCGACCGTGCCGATAGCGGCGTGGTGCGCCCAGGCGCCGACAAGGCCGATATCCTGGCCACCTTTGACCTGGCAGACATTCCCGAAGCCGAAGCCTGGCTGGCCGAGCGCGACCTTAATAATGAAGGCCCCTGCATCCTGCGCCGAGTCATCACGGCAGAAGGACGCTCACGCGGCTACATCAATGGCACGCCCTGCCCCCTTGGCGACTTGAAAGCCCTGGGCGAGCTGCTGATCGATATCCATAGCCAGCATGAACACCAATCCCTGCTGAAAACCGACACCCATCGCCGCCTGCTCGACGAATACGCAGGCGCCACCGATCTGGCCCGACAAGTACAACTTGCCGCCCAGCGCTGGAGACAGACGCGCCAGGAGCTGGAGCGACTGTCCAACTCCGGCGACGAGCAACGCGCTCGCCACCAGTTGCTCAGCTATCAGCTCGAAGAGCTCGAAAGCCTGGGCCTGGGCGAAACCGAGCTGGAACAGCTGGAACAGGAACACAAGAACCTGACCAACGCCGAAACCCTGCTGGGTATCTGCCGGCAAGTGGTGGAGCAATGCAGCGAAAGCGATTCCGGCAACGTACTCAATGCACTGACCGCCAGCCTCAATCGCCTGTCCAGCGTGAACAATGCGTCCGGCTCGCTGAACGAAGCCACCACGTTACTGACCAGCGCACAGATCCAGGTTGAAGAAGCCGTGGGAGAGCTCAATCGCTTTCTCGACCACTTCGATGCCGACCCAGCCCGCTTGCAGGAAATAGAGGAGCGCCTGGATACCATCTACACCCTGGCACGCAAACATCGCATTCAGCCGACCGAAGTGGCGACGATGCAGCAAAAGTTGCTGGATGAAATTGAAACCCTTAACGCCAACGATGAATCCATTGAGCGACTGGGCGACGAACTCGCCTCTTTCGCCCGACATTACCAAGAGAAAGCCCGCGAGCTGAGCGACCTGCGCCGGCAAGCAGCCACAAGCCTGGCCAGCGCCGTGGAGCAGGAAATTCAGCGCCTTGGCATGCCTGGCGGGCGCTTTACCATCGAACTGCACACCAACACCAGCAATGAGCTGCAACCTCACGGCCTGGAGCAGGTGGAACTGCTGGTGAGTGCCAACCCTGGGCAGCCGCTCAAGGCACTGGCGAAAGTGGCGTCCGGTGGCGAACTGTCACGGATCAGCCTGGCCATCCAGGTGATTACCGCCCAGACATCACGAGTACCCACATTGGTATTCGATGAAGTGGACGTTGGTATTGGCGGGCCGACCGCGGAGATTGTTGGCCAATTGTTGCGCCGACTAGGGGATCGCGGCCAGGTACTCACGGTGACGCACTTGCCGCAAGTGGCTGCGCAAGGGCATCAGCATTTGTTTGTGCATAAAGTAAGAGGCAGCGATGCGACGCACACGGCGGTGTCCAAGCTGAACAAGTCGGAACGCGTAGAAGAAGTGGCGCGAATGCTGGGCGGTATCGACCTGACCAAGGAGTCCCTGGCCCACGCGAAAAAAATGGTCGTGGCTAGCAAGGCCTGAGCCGGGCTTTTTTCGCAGTTTTTCTCTCTTATAGAAAGCACGAAGGCGACCCCAGGGTCGCCTTCTATCGTTTCGCAGAACAAATCTGCGTCGATTTTTACTTTTTCTTACGGATGTACAGCACCAGATTATGGTCCACCAAATCGAACCCATGCTGCTCAGCGATGGTGTGCTGGAGCTTCTCGATTTCCGGACTGGTGAACTCGATAACCTCATTGGTATCCAGGTCAACCATGTGGTCGTGATGACCGCCGTCAGCCAATTCGAACACCGCATGACCGCCGTCGAAATTATGACGAACCACCAGCCCTGCGGCTTCAAACTGGGTCAGCACACGGTAAACCGTGGCCAGGCCAACGTCCTCGTTAGACTCCATCAGCGCCTTGTAAACATCTTCGGCACTCATGTGGCGCTGCTCAGCAGAATCGAGCATTTGTAGAATCTTGACTCGTGGCAGAGTCACTTTAAGACCGGCTTTGCGTAGTTCGCTATTTTCAACCATGGTTAGCTTTCTCGCGGATGCTGCTTCGCAGCTTCTCTTAATACGGGTATGATCGGCGTTTACGTTGTCCCAGCCAAGATAGTGGAAGTCGCCCACCGATGCAAAACACCAAGCTCTTGCTAACCAGTTTCGCCCTTGTGGGACTGCTCGCACTCGCCGGTTGTTCATTCCCCGGGGTTTACAAAATCGACATCCAGCAGGGCAATGTCGTCACGCAGGACATGATAGACCAGTTACGTCCGGGAATGACCCGACGGCAAGTACGGTTTATCATGGGCAACCCCCTGCTGACCGACACTTTTCATGCCGATCGCTGGGATTATCTCTACAGCATCCAGCCAGGTGGCGGTGAGCGCCAGCAGGAACGCGTCAGTGTCATTTTCAATGGCAATGACCAGCTTGTCAGCCTGTCCGGTGACTTCATGCCCGGCGTAAGCCGTGATGAAGCCTTGCTGGGCAAGGGCAACGGCACCAATGTGACTGCGCCCGCGCAGGAAGCAGAGAAGCCGAAATCCGAGGTGCCGGCCAAGCCAGGTTCCTTGCTGGATCAGATCCAGAAGGACGTGGACGGCGTGCAAACCGTTCCGGTCCCGACGCCACAGCCTCTGGACACCGCCCCGCAATAATTTTGCGGCGCACAACAAAAAGCCCGGCATGCCGGGCTTTTTTGTGGCCTGTCGATTGGCAGCGTTACGAACTTTGTTGCCTGGCCATCGCGGCCTTCGCCGCGCGCAGCCTGCGCACTTCCTTGGGGTCTGCCAGCAACGGCCGGTAAATCTCAATGCGATCACCCGGCTGCACAGCTTGCGCATCCGCGTCCGCAACCACCTTGCCAAAAATCCCCAAAGGACAATCAGCCACCACCAACCCCGGAAATTGCGCTGCAATTCCCGATGCCTGCACCGCCGCCCTCAGGCTGGTGCCCGCAGGCACCGTCACCGCCAACAAGACCTGGCGATCCTCGGCGGCATACACCACTTCAATCTCAACCATGCAGTTCCTTGGCCCGCTGGCAGAATGCATCCACCAGCGTGTTGGCCGCCTGGTTGAACAATGGCCCCAATGTGGCGCGCACAATTGGGCCCGCATAATCAAATGACAGGTCGAGGCTGATCTTGCAGGCCTTATCGGTCAGCGCCTTGAACACCCACACCCCGTGCAACTGGGTGAATGGCCCTTCCTGCAGATTCATTTCAATGGATTTCCCAGGCACCAACACATTGCGCGTAACAAAATGCTGGCTAAGACCGCCCTTGGCCACCCCAACACTGGCAACCATGTGCTCATCACTGTTTTCCAGCACCTCGGCGGTGGAGCACCAAGGCAGGAATTCCGGGTAACGCGCAACGTCGTTGACCAGGTCATAGAGCGCCTGCGCCGGATAAGGCAGTAAGGCCGAACGTTGAATGTGCGTCGTCATGTGAGCGTTATTTCCACTGCTGAAGCAAACATCGCGAAAAAACAGCCCGATCCGCGAGAGAAAAAAACCTAAGAACTGCCCGTATTGTCCGGGATTCGTCCAACACGCTCAAGCACGCAGGTTGACCGTAGCCGACACGCTCGCAACTCCCTATAATGCCGCCCCTATGGCTAAACAAAAGAAACACCCTACAGGGACCATCGCGCAAAATAAAAAGGCGCGACACGATTACTTCATCGAACATCGGTTCGAGGCTGGTCTGGTCCTGGCCGGCTGGGAAGTAAAGAGTCTGCGTGCCAGCAAGCTGCAACTGGTCGACAGCTACGTATTGCTCAAGGATGGCGAGGCATGGCTGCTGGGCAGCCATATCACCCCGCTGACGACCGCGAGCACCCACGTAATCGCCGACCCGGTGCGCACGCGCAAGCTATTGCTCAACGCCCGCGAACTGGAAAAACTCGCTGCCGCCGTACAGCAGAAAGGCTATGCCTGCATCTGCCTGTCCTGGTACTGGAGCAAGCACCTGGTCAAGTGCGAGATCGCGCTCGGCAAGGGCAAGAAGGAATACGACAAGCGCGACACTGAGCGCGAACGCGACTCCAACCGTGAGTTGCACCGCGCCGTGCGCAACAAGGGCAAGGAAGAGTAATCCTTGTGACACTGTAGCCTTGGGTGATTCACCCCGGGCTACATGCCTTTACGTCGCTCCGCCCGAGCCACCCGCTGAACTTCCTGACGCACCTCTTCCAACACTTCCTGCACGTACAACAGGTGACGTGTTGAGACTTCCCGCGCCTGCTCGGCACGCCCCTCGATAATTGCCAGGTACAAATCCCGATGCTGACTGATCAGCATGTCACGGGTCTCCGTACGCTGCTGGTACATGCCGCCGATGTTGGTCACCACGTTACGCTTGAGCAGATCAAACAGCCCGCGAATGGTGTGCAGCAGCACCGCGTTATGACTGGCCTCAGCGATGGCCAAGTGAAACCGCGCATCCGCCGCGCCCTCCTCCACTCGGCTGACCTCATCAACACGCGTATAGCAATCCTGTAACGCTTCAAAAGCCGACGTCAGCCGCTCGCGGTCGACTTCGGTAGCCCGCAACGCCGCGTAATAGGCACAGGACGCTTCGAGGGTTTGCCGAAATTCGAGCAGATCACGCTGAGCCTCCGGGTTATTTTCCAGCAGGTGCAGCAGCGGATCACTGAAAGTGGACCCCAGAGAGTCCGCTACATAATTACCGCCGCCCTGACGACTGACCAACAACCCCTTGGCCGCCAGCTTCTGAATCGCCTCACGCAACGACGGGCGCGACACGCCAAACTGCTCAGCCAAAGCGCGCTCGGCCGGCAAGCGCTCGCCCGACTTCAGCGTGCCCTCGAGGATCATGCCCTCAAGCTGCTCGACAATATCGTCAGACAAACGGCGCTGACGCACCTGATCAAACCCCATAACTCATTCTCCACAATCCCGACCACTCGCCGGGGCCTCTATTCTGGCCTATCGCCGCGCTTGCGGCACCTATCAGAACGCCTTCGATAAACCCGAGCAGACCACCCCGGCCACGTCGCTACGACCAAAGTTTCGTCAGCGGCAAATTGACACAGCCACGCCAACACTTTTACTCTAGCCAACAGCGGCTGTAAATTGGTCTTACCAATTATCCAAGCTGACTAAACAGTGCCTGACCAACAACAATTAGGGGCCACCCCATATGCAAACCTGGCAACAGCTCTACAGCCCGCTCGGCAGCCTCGGCCTGTCCGCACTGGCCGCCGTTATTCCGATCGTATTCTTCTTCCTCGCCCTGGCCGTGTTTCGCCTCAAAGGCCACGTCGCCGGGAGCATTACCCTGGCATTGTCGATCCTGGTGGCAATCTTCGCCTTCAAGATGCCGGTCGACATGGCGCTGGCCGCCGCCGGTTATGGTTTTGCCTACGGCCTGTGGCCGATCGCATGGATCATCGTCGCCGCGGTTTTCCTCTACAAACTGACCGTGAAGAGCGGCCAGTTTGAAATCATCCGCAGCTCGGTCCTGTCGATCACCGACGACCAGCGCCTTCAGGTGCTGCTGATCGGTTTCTGCTTTGGCGCCTTCCTTGAAGGTGCGGCCGGTTTCGGCGCCCCCGTGGCGATTACTGCCGCACTGCTGGTCGGCCTGGGCTTCAACCCGCTGTATGCCGCCGGCTTGTGCCTGATCGCCAACACCGCGCCGGTCGCCTTTGGCGCCTTGGGCATTCCAATCATCGTCGCAGGGCAAGTGACCGGTATTGATTCCTTCAAAATCGGCGCCATGGCCGGCCGCCAACTGCCTCTGCTGTCGCTGTTTGTACCGTTCTGGCTGGTGTTCATGATGGACGGCCTGCGCGGCGTTCGCGAAACCTGGCCGGCGGCTTTGGTGGCAGGCTTGAGCTTTGCCGTCACCCAATATTTCACGTCCAACTTCATCGGCCCGGAACTGCCGGACATCACCTCGGCACTCGTCAGCCTGGTAGCCCTGACCCTGTTTTTGAAAGTCTGGCAACCCAAGCGCGCCGCCGGCGCACAGATTGCTGGCGCCACCGGCAGCGCTACGGCCACCGCCAGCGTCGGCGGTTTCGGCCAGCCGCGTCAAACCATCGCTTCGCCCTACAGCCTGGGGCAAATATTCAAGGCGTGGTCGCCGTTCCTGATCCTGACCGTACTGGTCACCCTCTGGACCCTCAAGCCCTTCAAAGCGATGTTCGCTGCGGGCGGCTCGATGTACAGCTGGGTCTTCAACTTCGCGATCCCGCACCTGGATCAATTGGTCATCAAGGTCGCCCCGATTGTCGCCAACCCGACGGCGATTCCGGCGGTATTCAAGCTGGACCCGATCTCTGCAACGGGCACCGCGATTTTCTTCTCCGCGCTGATCTCGATGCTGGTGCTCAAGATCGACGTAAAAACTGGTCTGACCACTTTAAAAGAAACCTTCTACGAATTGCGCTGGCCCATCCTGTCCATCGGCATGGTGCTGGCTTTCGCCTTCGTCACTAATTACTCGGGCATGTCCTCGACCATGGCACTTGTGCTGGCCGGCACGGGTGCAGCCTTCCCATTCTTCTCGCCATTCCTCGGCTGGCTGGGGGTTTTCCTGACAGGCTCCGACACGTCGTCCAACGCCCTGTTCAGCTCGCTGCAAGCCACCACCGCCCACCAGATTGGCGTTAATGACGTGCTGCTGGTCGCCGCCAATACCAGCGGCGGCGTGACCGGCAAAATGATCTCGCCGCAATCGATCGCCGTGGCGTGCGCCGCGACCGGCCTGGTAGGTAAGGAATCCGACCTGTTCCGCTTTACCCTCAAGCACAGCCTGTTTTTCGCCACCATCGTCGGGCTGATCACCCTGGCGCAGGCCTACTGGTTCACCGGTATGCTGGTGCACTGAGACCTGCACGCAATAGGGTAAGAATCGACGCCGGAACACGGTTCCGGCGTCTGCTATTTCTGGAGGACCGATGAGCCTGCCTGCTGCTTTTCTGAGCGACGCCGCACAACTGATCCCAAAAGATCGCCGCTTCGACGATCCACTTTCCACGCTCGCCTTCGGCACCGACGCCAGTTTTTACCGACTGATCCCACAGCTGGTGATTCGCGTGGAATCGGAAGAGGAAGTGGTGGCGCTGCTGCAACTCGCCCAGCGTGACCGTGTCCCCGTGACCTTCCGCGCTGCGGGCACCAGCTTGTCCGGCCAAGCCATCAGCGATTCGGTGCTGATCGTACTGGGTGACAATTGGAACGGCCGCGAGATTCGCGCGCAAGGCACGCAGATCCGCCTGCAACCCGGCGTGATCGGCGCACAAGCCAATGCCTGGCTGGCACCGTTCGGGCGCAAGATCGGGCCGGACCCGGCGTCGATCAACGCCTGCAAAATTGGCGGCATTGTCGCCAACAATGCCAGCGGTATGTGCTGCGGCACCGCGCAAAACACCTATCACACCCTGGCAGGTATCCGCTTGGTACTGGCGGACGGCAGCCGTCTGGATACCGAAGATGCAGCCAGCGTCGCTGCATTTCGCGAACAGCACGGCGCACTGCTGGAGCGCCTGGCGAAACTGGGTCGCGAGACGCGGGCAAACGCTGAACTGGCTGCAAAAATCCGCCACAAGTACCGTCTGAAAAACACCACCGGCCTGTCACTCAATGCACTGGTGGATTTCGATGAGCCATTGGATATCCTCAGCCATCTGCTGGTGGGTTCCGAAGGCACCCTGGGCTTTATCAGCGCAGTGACATACGACACCGTCATTGATCACCCGAACAAAGCATCGGCGCTGATTGTGTTCCCGGACGTCGAGACCTGCTGCAACGCGGTGACGGTGCTCAAGACGCAACCGGTGTCGGCCGTCGAGTTGCTGGACCGGCGCAGCATGCGCTCGGTACAGGACAAACCGGGCATGCCGGCTTTCGTACAGCAGCTATCGGAAAATGCCTGCGCACTGCTGATTGAATCCCGCGCCGCTTCGCCGGCATTGCTGCATGAGCAACTGGCACTGATCATGGCGTCCCTGGCCGCATTCCCTGTGGAAAAGCAGGTCGACTTCACCGAAGACCCCGTAGAAAACGCTCGCCTGTGGGCTATCCGCAAAGACACCTTCCCGGCCGTTGGCGCGGTGCGTAAAACCGGCACCACGGTGATCATCGAAGACGTGACCTTCCCGGTCGAACAACTGGCCATCGGCGTGAACCGCTTGATCGCGCTGTTCGACAAACATCACTACGATGAAGCCATCCTTTTCGGACATGCCCTGGAAGGCAATCTGCACTTTGTGTTCACCCAAGGCTTCAATAGCAGCGAAGAAGTCGCACGCTATCAAGCGTTCATGGACGACGTCGCACAACTGGTAGCCGTGGAGTTTGGCGGCTCGCTGAAAGCCGAACACGGCACCGGCCGCAACATGGCGCCGTTCGTTGAGCTGGAGTGGGGCAGCGATGCGTATCAGTTGATGTGGCAGCTCAAACGCCTGCTCGACCCCAACGGCATTCTCAACCCCGACGTGGTGCTCAGCGAAGACCCGCAAATCCACCTCAAGCACCTCAAACCCCTGCCCGCCGCCGACGAGCTTGTGGATAAGTGCATCGAATGTGGCTTCTGCGAGCCGGTGTGCCCATCGAAAGGCCTGACCTTGAGCCCACGCCAGCGCATTGTGATCTGGCGCGACATCCAGGCGAAGAAACGTGCGGGCGTCGATACCACCGAACTGGAAGCGGCCTATCACTACCAAGGCATCGATACCTGCGCCGCCACCGGGTTATGCGCCCAACGCTGCCCCGTAGGCATCAATACCGGCGACCTGGTGAAAAAGCTTCGCGCACGCGATGCTGGCCATACGAAAACAGCCGATTGGCTCGCCAGCCATTTCGCCACGGCGATGCAAGGTGCGCGCTTCACCCTGCACGTCGCCAACGGTGCACGGATGCTCTTGGGCGCGCCGCGCCTGGCCAAGCTGTCAGCCACACTGACTCAGCTCTCCAAAGGGCAAATCCCGCAGTGGAGCAACGCCATGCCGCAGCCGGAAAAAGCCATTCGCTTCAGCCCGGCGGTGACGGACACGCGCCCGCGCGTGGTCTACCTGGCGGCCTGTGTCTCACGCGCCATGGGCCCGGCAGCAGGTGATAAAGAGCAGATGTCGCTGTACGACAAAACCCGTGGCCTGCTGGAAAAAGCCGGTTACCAAGTGGTCTTCCCCGACAACCAGGACAACCTGTGCTGCGGCCAGCCCTTCGCCTCCAAGGGCTACGCCGAACAGGCCGAGCACAAGCGTCAGGAACTGATCGGTGCCCTGCTCCACGCCAGTCGTGGCGGCCTCGACCCGATCTACTGCGACACCAGCCCCTGCACCCTGCGACTGGTACAAGACCTCGGCGAAACGCGCCTGGACCTCTACGACCCGGTGCGCTTTATCCGCACTCACTTGATGGACCGCCTCGACTTCACGCCTCAGGACGCCCCCATTGCGGTACACGTCACCTGTAGCACTCAACACCTGGGCGAGAGCCAGGCATTGATTGAACTCGCGCGGCGCTGCGCCAAAACCGTGGTAATCCCGGAAGGCATCCACTGCTGCGGATTTGCCGGCGACAAAGGCTTCACCACGCCGGAACTCAATGCCCACTCACTGCGATCGCTCAAGGACGCGGTGCAATATTGCAGCGAAGGCATCTCCACCAGCCGTACCTGCGAAATAGGATTGACCCAGCATGGCGGCATCGATTACCACGGCTTGGTGTATCTCGTGGACCGGGTCACCCAGGCCCGCGCACATTAAACCTGCAAAAAAACAGAACCCCTGCGCGCCGGCGTAGTCATCTGCATAGGCCTCGGCGAACGAGGCTCATCAGTGATGCTGCCGGCAGGCCTTGAACGCCAGCAGCGTCGAGCCCTTTTTCGCAAGGAGATACCCTATGAAGCGTTCCGCTCTTGCTGGTTTGTTCGTTACCGCTGCGATGATGGCCTCCCCTGTTTTCGCTGCAGGTGAGACTGACCTGTGCAGAATCAATCTGGACAAAATCAACAACGGCAAAGCATTGCTAGCCACCGACACCAGCGGCAAAAGCGGCGAAATCGACACCGCCGTCTCCCAAGCCAAGGCAGCCCACGCAGCCGGTGATGACAAGAAGTGCATCGAGATCACGTCCAAAGCACTGCAGGATCTGCAGAACAGCGAAAAAGGCGGTCAATAAGCGCCTCACTCGGTCGCAGCCAACCTTCGGGTTGGCCTTCCGTGACGGTTTGGCGTACACTGCACAGGCTTGTCACTCACTATGAAACAACGAGTTACAAGCACGGGGCCGTTTAGGATTCGACGCCGGTCGCGAAACTTTAGGTGCATGCCGAGTTGGTAACAGAACTCGTAAATCCACTGTTGCAACTTCTTATAGTTGCCAATGACGAAAACTACGGCCAGGAATTCGCTCTCGCTGCGTAAGCAGCCTTAGCCCTGAGCTTCTGGTACCTTCGGGTCCAGCAATCACCAGGGGATGTCTGTAAACCCAAAGTGATTGTCATATAGAACAGAATCGCCGTGCAGTACGTTGTGGACGAAGCGGCTAAAACTTACACAACTCGCCCAAAGCACCCTGCCCTTCGGGTCGCTGAGGGTTAACTTAATAGAAACGGCTACGCATGTAGTACCGACAGCGGAGTACTGGCGGACGGGGGTTCAAATCCCCCCGGCTCCACCAATTCGAAGCATCAACAAAACCCGCCTAGTGCGGGTTTTGTTGTTTCTGGAGGATGGAAAGCCCAGCCAGCGGGCCTTCGGATTGTTGCTTCAAGATGTCGCGCCATTGGTGCACTGTTCCCACGCAACCTACATGACTAACCTCCTCTCATCGCTGCAAAATCAGCGACCGGGTTTAGCCGCTCGGCTCATATCAAGGCCTGCAACGCCACCATCCGTTCAGCATCTGCTGGACTACGTTATGGCAGTGTGTGAGGGCAGCTTCGGGTGCGCTGGGTTTGTTGATTCCTGGTCTGCTAACCCGCGTACAGTTGCTACCCTGTTTCGATTAGCCGGGCGAGACACCTCACAGGCCTCGCCCGCTGGAATCCCCTCACACTTCCCATTACCCTGACCGCCTTTATCAGACAACCGGAAGTCCGATACCCGTGTTCAAGCCCTTCGCTGTCATCGCCCTCGCCTGCGCGCCCTTGCTCACCCACGCTGCCGACCTGGCAGGTGTGTGGAAAGGCACGTTGGGTAAATCCGCCATTACCGCGTGTTTTAATGGTGCCCATGGCGCCAACGGCAGTTACTACTACCAGCGCATCCTCACTCCCATCCAACTGACCCAAGCCAACGCCAGTGAACCGTGGGCCGAAGAAGGCAACACGGGTTTCTGGCAGCTGGATGAGCCGCAAGGTGACACGCTGACGGGAACCTGGAGCAAAGCCCCGGGAGGCAAAGGCCTGGCGGTGCTGCTCAAGCGGGCGGATACCGAAAGCTGCGCCAGCGACACCTATAACACGCCACTCGAGGCAGTGCCGCCGAAGGTAACGGTCGAGAAGAAGGCTTTCCGCGAGCACGCCTACCAAGTGCACACCCAGGGTGGGCAGGTCACCTTCAAGCTGGAAGGCGAAGGGCCGACTATCGAGAAGATCAACCGTGACCTCGCGCGGCTGGCGGTCAGCCCGGACGGCCAGGCCGACTTCTATCGTGAGCGGCGCAATGCACTGGACCAGAGCGGCGGCACGACCACCAGTGAGATCACGGTGGAGCCGTTTTACTGGTCCTCGCAGTGGATCACGGTGCGGTTCTATCGCTGGACGGCAGGCTATGGGCGCGGCGGCATCAGTTGGGGCCTGCACAGTTGGAACCTGCAAACCGGCGACAGCGTAGACCCGTGGACCTGGCTCGGCGGGCAGCAGGAATGGTACGACGCCTACTCCGGCCAAGTGAAGTTGCCCACCCCATTCAGCGACTGGCTCGCCAAGCAAACCACCACCGACGAAGGCTGCCCGGCGGTGACCAGCTACTCCACCTTCGACCTGAGCTTCAACACCCAAGGCCTGCAACTCTCCACGCCCGCCACGGGCGACGGCTGCGACAACGAGTTGAGCTTCACGTGGGCGCAATTGGAACCGGTGCTGACCGCGCAAGGCAAAGCGGCGCTGCCTAGCTTGAAACAGCCATGAATATCGGGCCCTGTGAGCCTTACAAAAACCGCACATTCATTCACGAAATATTAAGAATCCGTTACCTATACTAGCCGATCGCCACGGCCGTTCCCCCGAACGGCCCCTTGCCCCGGTAGCTAGAACCTATGACGCGTCCCGTTTCGCTGCTGCTCCTTCTCGTTGCGGTGTTGTTCTTCTTCGCCCTTGGCAGCCATGAGCTGCAAGGCTCCACCGAAGCCCGCGTCGCCGGGATCGCCATGGCCATGCACTTGGACAATGACTGGGTTATCCCACGCCTGTTTCGTGAGCCGTTCCTGGAAAAACCACCGCTGAGCCTTTGGTTGGATGCCGGAGCGATTCGCCTGTTCGGTGGCACAACCTGGGCGGTACGCCTGGCGTCAGCGTTTGCCGGGCTGTTCAGCGTGATGTTGTTTTACGCAATGCTGCGCAAGTTCGGGCGGCCACAGACCCTGGCGTTCTGCGCGGCGCTGATCCTCGCGACCATGGCCAGCTATTGGGGCAATGTGCGCGGCGTGGGTGAGGATTCATTGCTCAGCCTCGGTGTGACCACTGCGTTGCTGGCCTTCTACCAGGCCGTGCGGCCCGACCGTCAAGGCTCCAGTGTGTGGGCGTGGGCGTTGTTTACCGTCGGGATGGCGATCGCGACGTTGAGCAAAGGTGTACTTGGCCTGGCGATGCCGGGCATTGTGATTTTTGTGTACCTGCTCAGCACCAGCGTAATGGACAAGCGCCTGCGCATCGGCGACTGGCTCAAGCCTGGGCTGTTCACGCTGCTGGCGCTGGTGCCGCTGCTGATCTGGCTGGGGTTTCTGTTTCAGCGTGGCGGCCTGCAGGCCGTGGCCGAGGTGTTGTGGACCAACAGCGTCGGGCGCTTCAGTGGCTCGTTTGTCGAGGCCGGGCACTACGAGCCGTTCTATTACTACCTTGCAAAACTGCCCGAGGCCTTCCTGCCCTGGAACATTCTGGTGTACCTGGGCCTGTGGCACTTTCGCAAAAGCCTGGTGCGTAACCGCTACCGCCTGTTTTTCAGCGTGTGGCTGGTGGCGCAGTTCACCCTGCTGACCCTGGCGTCCAGCAAGCGCGTGGTTTACCTGATGGCACTGACACCGGCAGCTGCCGTCCTTGCCGCGGAATATGCAGGGGTGCTGCTGGAGTGGCTCAAAGCGCGTAAACCGGGGCTGTACCGTTATCACCGCGGCGTGATCAGCGGTGTGTTCACGCTGTTGATCGTCAGTTACATGACTGCCGCCTTCTGGTTTGCACCAAAAGCCGACTTGCGCGAGTCCTTCGTACCGGTGATCAGTCAGGCCAAGGCTTATCAAACCGAAGGCAAGGAGGTGGTGCTGTTCCAGCCTAACGAGCGCATCGCCGGGGCCAGCGTGTTCTATCTGCAGGGCTACTTGCCGATCCTGCAAACTGAAGCGCAGCTGCGTAGTTTTCTGACTTCCAAGCCCGGCAACATGGCGCTGCTGGACCGCCCCGAGCAACTGGCTGAGAAAGTCACCGTGATCAAGCAGATGGCGATCGGTCGCCAGCCTTACTACTTCGTAGAGCAGTAAGGCCGGCGCCGGGCATCAATGCTTGGTGAGTTTGTCCAGGTAACCCATGGCGAACGCCGAGATCACGAAGGTCATGTGGATGATCACGTACCACATCAAATGCTGCGGATCGACGTTCTTGGCGTCCATGAAGATGCGCAGCAGGTGAATGGACGAAATCGCCACGATGGAGGCTGCCACCTTCATCTTCAGTGACGAGGAGTCCATGGTGCCCAGCCAGTTGAGCTTTTCCTTATCCTCATCGATATCCAGCTGCGAGACGAAGTTCTCGTAGCCGGAGATCATCACCATCACCAGCAAGCCACCGACCAGCGCCATGTCGATCAACGACAGCAGCAGCAGGATCACTTCCGACTCCAACATGGTGAAGATGTTAGGCAGCACGTGGATGATTTCCTGGAAGAACTTCAGCGCCAGGATCAACAAGCCCAGGGAAAGCCCCAGATAGATCGGCGCCAACAGCCAACGCGAGGCGTACATAGCATTTTCAATAAAGCGTTCCATCGGTTCTCACACAGCATGGCTAAAAATGGCGCCGAGTATACCAGCCGCTAACAAACCCCTGTAACCACGAGAAAACTGACCTGAGCGGCATCTGTAAGAGAATTTTTCTGCTAGTGTCGAGTCCATTAACTCGGCTCGATGATGTCGGACAGGAAGATTCAGATGATGGATGTGCGATCCCCTTTGGCCACGATCGGCCTGTGTGCGGCGTTGCTGATGGCCGGCGGCTGCTCTCCCAAAGAAGAGCAGAAGCAGGTGACCCTCGAAGAAAAAACCGCGAAGTTCGAACAGTCGCTCGACACCATTCAAGACCCCAAACTCAGAGATGCCATTGCCGACCTCGGCGGCTCGCTGCTGTTGCTGGAACGGGCGCGCGTCAAACTCGCCAACAAGCCCATCGAAGCCGAATACGGCGAAGACACCCTGGCCTTGCTCAAGCATTACCCCACGCCCCAAGCCTTGGTGGACACCTACATCAATGGCCTGTTCGTGCTGCGCAAAGCCTCGCATTCCGACTACCTGACGGATTTGCAGCCGGTGTTCCCATTCAACTTCAACACCCCGGACCAGTTCCCCTTCCCCCATGGCCTGGAATGGCAGTCGGTGACCTTGAGCAACAATAAAGTCATCCCGTTTCAGCCGGAATGGTCGGAAACCGACCCAGGCATCCAACTGAGCCCGAGCAGCTCCAACCTGACCAACCCCGATGACCTGACCGTGACTTACCCGTTCATCGAGGGTATCGAGACCGACAACAAGAGCCAGCCGCAGCCAGTCAGCCTCAAGGGCGCGGTTGAGGTGATTGCGCCCGGCAAGGTGCTGACATTCGAGTTGTCGAAAAAAGATGTGGGCCACACACGCACCGAGGGCAATATCACCCTCAACCTGCTGCTGCTTGAGAAAAACTACGCCGAGATCGAACTGACCAACAGCGAGCCACTGGCACCGGAGGTCGGTGACGAATCGCCGAACCCCTTACTGGTACAGGCGCGTGACAGTAGCGGGCAATTTCTGACCCGCTCGGGCTCCATCAACGAGAATGCCGCGCAAGTAGCGTTCTACGAGAAACAACTGGCCGAGATGCAAAAGCAAACGGTCTGGTCGGATGCCTTTGAAAAGCACCTGACGGACGAGCAGAAAGCCTTTGAGCACAAACAAAGCAGCCACTACGCCAAGGTGTATTTCAATGGCTTGATCGACACCCTGCAGGTCGATGTACTGGACTTCTCCAAGGCCACGCTCACGCGCAAGGACCTCGACCTGCCGGTGATGCGTTTCGACAAGAACAGCCTGCAAAAGACCGTGCAAGCCTTGCCGATGCCGGTCACGGTGTACGACGACAGCGCCGCCAGTTGGCTAAAAGACGCCGCGATGACCGAGGAGCAGCTGAAAAAAAGCGTGACGATCAGCCAGTCGACCGAAGACGCGAGTGCCGCGAAAATCGTGTTTGACCACCCGTTCACGTTCAATGACGACCTGGTCGGCGCTGATCGCAACAGCGGCGAGTCGCCGATTACCTTCTTCACCGCGGATGAAAAAGGCGAACGCGGCGAGCCCATCGAACTGCCGACCGAGGCCTTCGAGCTGAATGCAGGAAGCGGCACGCTGACTTACGATCTCACCCTGTTCCCGGAAAACCCCGCCTTCGTAGTCGGCTCGATACCGTTGTTTCTGGCCACGATCGAAAAAGCCACGATTGACGTGGGCAAACTGCCTAAAGGCCTGTCGCTGAAAGACAACGCGCTGATTGTCGATCAAAAAGAATTCCCCGCCGACAGCTGGCGTTTCTACGCCAAGGACGCCAGCGGCCACTACCTCAAGGAAATTCTCGGTGTGAGCCACCGCGCCGAGGAGTACGGCACGGCACTCTTTGACGTGTTTTATTTCTATGGCCAGCCGACGACGCTGGAAAGTTACCAGCGCACTGACCTGAGTACCGTGCAATACGGTTTCGAAGTGAAGCTGGACAAGCCCGAGGGCAAATAGTGTTCAGTGATGGGTATCACTGAGCGTCTGGCCTCGCCCACCATTGAGTTGTCGCAGATGTGCCTGCAGGTGCAGGCACCAGATCTGCGGGTCATCGGCCAGCGCATAACCGTGCAGGGTCAGGCTTTCAACAATTGACTGCAGAATGGTTTCTGCCACGAAGGGCCCGTGAAACGGGCCTTGGGACTTGATGGTGGAGGGCTGTTCGCCGGTCATGCCAGCGGCAAACAACAACGTCCACATCCCGTTATCCCCCGCGAGAGGGCGAATGGAGCATTCGATACGGGTAACCAGGCCCAAACATTGGCGGGTAAGGCAAAGGTTGCGCGACATGGCGGCGACCCTCGGTAGATCGGTGTTCAACCTCGCGCCTGGCGAAGCTGTCTCTATCCAGCGACTCCTGTAGATATCCCTTACGCTCAGAATAGAAGAAAACCAGTACAAACCAAGGCTGTAGGGACCAACGGGCGTTGGCCCCTGAGAGGCAAGTCAATTTAGTGGCGAATTCACCGCCGTTTCCAAATACTCCGCTGATCCAATGTGGGAGCGGGCTTGCTCGCGAATGCTGTCGGTCAGACACATTGTTAATGACTGATCCACCGCCTTCGCGAGCAAGCCCGCTCCCACACTGACCGCGTCACGACAATCAGCTCGGCTTGGCTTCCGCCAACGCCTGCTGCGCCAGCTCCTTCTCCGCTTCCTTCAAGTCGTCCTCGCTGATCATCTCGGCAATCGCGCGCAAACGCTCCACCACACGCGCATTCACCGTGCCTTCAGGGAATTGCCCCTCCTCGTCCGGCTCACCGGCCGGCTCACCGACCAACAAGCTCAGCGCCTCATCGGCCTGACGCACGGCATAGATGTGGAACTGCCCGTTGCGCACGGCCTGCAACACCTTCTCGTCGAGCATCAAGGTGGCGACGTTGGCTTGCGGAATGATCGCGCCCTGCTCGCCGGTCAACCCGCGCGCTTCGCAGAGGCGGAAGAAG
This sequence comes from Pseudomonas sp. AP19, assembly GCF_001728855.1. NCBI lineage: Bacteria > Pseudomonadati > Pseudomonadota > Gammaproteobacteria > Pseudomonadales > Pseudomonadaceae > Pseudomonas > Pseudomonas sp. AP19. Next base: position 82,593 of record NZ_LXJP01000029.1, read on the forward strand.
CCTTCGATCTTCTCGTTGACCCCACCCACCGCCTGCACTTCACCGAATTGGTTGATCGAGCCGGTAATCGCAAAGCACTGCTTGAGCGGCGTTTTCGACAACGCCGAGATCAAGGTGCACGCCTCGCCCAACGAGGCACTGTCGCCGTCCACGTACCCGTAGGACTGCTCCAGCGCGATACTGGCCGAGATCGCCAGCGGGAATTCCTGGGCATAACGGCTGCCCAGGTAACCGGTAAGGATCATCACGCCTTTGGAGTGAATCGGCTGACCGAGGTTAACCTCGCGCTCGATGTCGACGATGCCACTGCCGCCCGGGTACACCGTGGCGGAAATCCGCGCCGGCACGCCGAAGGCCGAATCGCCGACTTCCAGCACCGTCAGCCCGTTGCATTTGCCCACGGCCGCACCGGCGGTGTCGATCAGGATGACCCCAGCGAGCATGTCGTCGAGAATCCGCGCCGACACACGCCCGGTACGCGTGGCCTTGGCCTTGAGCGCCCGCTCGATATGCCCGGCATCGGTCATCTCATCACCCGCCAGGTGGCGAATGAAATCCGCCTCGCTCACCAGCTGGAACAAATCGCCGATACGCGCCGACAAACGCCCCTGGTGTTCGGCCAGGCGTGCGCTGTAGGTCGCCAGACGCGCCACGGCGTCCGACGTCAGCGGCGCCATGCCTTCTTCCGAGGTGCGGGTTTTGAGCAACTGGGCGAACTGCTCCAGGCTCTCGTCGACCATCGGAATGTCTTCGTCGAAATCCACCAGGACGCGGAACATCTCCTGGAAGTCCGGATCGGCATCCTGCAACGCGTAGTAGAGCTGGCGCGAACCAATGATGATGACCTTGACCTGCAACGGAATCATTTGCGGGTTGAGGGTCACGGTGGCCAGGCGGCCGAGCTCGCCCAGTGGCGATTCCATCTTCAGCTTGCGCGACTGCAGGGAACGCTTGAGGGCGTCCCACACAAACGGTTCGCTGAGCATTTTCTCGGCTTCCAGAATCAGGAAACCGCCATTGGCACGGTGCAGAGCACCCGGACGCAACTGGCGATAGGTGGTGTAGAGCGCGCCCTGGTCGGTGCTGTATTCGATACGGCCAAACAGGTTGTCGTAGGTCGGGTGCGGCTCAAACACTACCGGCGCACCGCCGTTGACCGAGTGGCCGACCACCAGGCTCGGGCAATACTGCTCTTCGAGCAGCTTGCGGGCCTGGGCGTCGGTCTTGGCGTCGTCCACCAGTTGCTCGACCACGGTTTTGAGCAGGTACACCTGCATGGCTTGCAGATAACCGCAAACACCGGCGTTTTCCGCGTACTTTTCCGACAGAGGCGCCAGCAAAGGTTGCAGGGCCAGGGTGATGGTTTCTTCGTTGAACTGACGCAGTTGGTTATTCGACTCACGCTTCCACTGCGGCAGGCTGGCCAGTTCTTCGTTAAGGCGTTCTTCCAGTTCGGAAATATCCGTGTGGAAACGCTCGCGATCAGCCTCCGGCAGTTGCGAAAACTCCGCTTCGTCCAGCGCCTTGCCGTCGAGCATCGGGGTGAAGGCAATGTTGGAGCTGTCGCGGTAGAGCGCCACGTCCTTTTCCAGGGCCAGGCGTTCGATCACATCCAACGCCTTGTCGTAGCGCTGGTTGAAGGCGCGGTCGATGGCGCTTTTGCGCTGTTGATAGGTCGGGTGTTCGAAAACGGCCGGGAACGTCGCGACCAGGTTGTCGACCAACCCATTGATATCGGCAATGAACGCCGCCGCAGCGCCGCCCGGCAATTCCAGGGCGCGCGGTTCGCGCGGCTCATCAAAATTATTCACATAGACCCAGTCCGCCGGGGTCTGCAGGCGTTTGCCTTCGGCCTTCAGGTAGCGTTTGACGAACGAAAAGCGGCCGGTACCCGGCTCACCCATGACAAACACGTTGTAACCGGGGCGTGGCATGGCCACGCCGAACTGCAAGGCTTCAACCGCACGTTCCTGGCCAAGCACACCGCGAAAGGGCTCCAAATCATTAGTGGTCGAGAAGCTGAACTGTTCAGCGGAGAAAGGGCGAGTCAGCGCTTCGGGCGCTAGACGCAAGCTGGCAGCAACAGGATCAGGCATCGGGCTTCCTTACATCAGGCGGGGCAGATGAGCGCATTCTGGCTCCCGGTTGCGCGCTCTGGCAAGGCGAGCCTTTGGGAAAGCCTGGACACGGGAGGCCTCCTACAAAAAAATCGCGACAACTCGGTTTGTTTTATAAAAAATAACGGAACCCTAGGAACGTGCCTAAACTCCAAATTGCGCGGGTTGGACTAATAACTGGCCCCTAGGGCGCTGCGAAGCGCCTGAACCCTTGTCCATTGGTTTGCACACAAAGAGAACAAAGCTATGAAACGGATCCTTCTTGGTACTCTCTTCACCGTTGTCTCCCTCAATGCAATGGCTGAATCTCCAGGTGGCCCGAACTGCGGTTGGGGCAACATGTTGTTCGAAGGCCAGCGCGGTACTCCAGCCCACTTCCTCGCTTCCACCACCAACGGCACCTCCGGTAACGCCACCTTCGGCATGACCTCGGGCACCAACGGTTGCAGCACCAACAGCGCCCTGACCTACGGCGGCAAGTCCTGGATTGCCATGAATGGCATGATGAACGAGCTCTCCGAAGACATGGCCAAGGGCAACGGCGAAGCGCTGACCACCTATGCCGTGGTACTGGGCGTTGCGCCTGAAGATCGCGAGCACTTTGCTGCCGTGACCCACGAGCACTTCCAGCAAATCTTCAGCAAAGCTGACGTGACCGCTGACGACGTGCACAACAACACCCTGGCTGTACTGAAAAGCGATACCCGCCTGGCCAAATACGCTACCCAGGCTTAAGCTCGACCGGCCCGCGTCTTTCGAGGCGCGGGTTTTACTTTTGGACCCGCCTCCCCTTTGGGTCTCACTTTTCCCGACTTAAGTTGCCCCTATGCTCAAACGCCTTGCCTGGTTGGCACTCTTCGCCTGCGCCCCGCTATACGCGGCCCCGCATATTGATGATCAACGTTTGCAGCAATTGGCCAACGATCCGTTCTGGCTGTCTTTGGGCCATTACGAAGCCGGCAAGCTCAAAGGCTGGCGCAGCTATGTCAGCGACAAGAAATTCTTCCTCGCCCCCGACGGTGCCCACCACCCGGACGCCGAGCTCAAGGCCACCGTTGAAGCGCTGTATGCTCCGGCAAGCCTGGGTGAAAAACATGCGCAGTGCGTTTACCCGGCACGTACCCGCTGGCTGAAGGAACAGTTGCACCTCACCGATCTGCCCGCACTGGAGTGCAAAGAATTCACCCAATGGTTCAAGGACGTCGCGCCCCACAGCGCGGTGATGATCTTCCCGGCGGCCTACCTCAACAGCCCGTCGTCTATGTTCGGCCACACGCTGCTGCGCATCGACCAGGCTGACGTGCAGAGCAACAACACCGCCCTGCTCAGCTATGCGATCAACTTCGGCGCCTACATCGAAGGCTCCGACAACAGCATTCTCTATGCCTGGAAAGGCCTGATGGGCGGCTATCCCGGCCTGTTTGCGCTGGTGCCGTACCAAGAAAAGCTCTCGGAATACCGTAGCCTCGAAAACCGCGACCTGTGGGAATACCGCCTCAACCTGACCCAGCTCGAGACAGAGCGCATGGTCCGGCACGTGTGGGAGCTCAAGCAGATCCAGTTCGACTACTTCTTCTTCGACGAAAACTGCTCCTACCGCCTGCTGGAACTGCTCCAGGTGGCCCGCCCAAGCCTGCGCCTGACCGAGCAATTCCCGTTGACGGCGATCCCGACCGACACCGTTAAGGCGGTAAAAGAAGCCGGTTTGGTGGAGAAGATTGACTACCGCCCGTCCCGTGAGCGCGAGCTGCTCGAACGCGCCAAACCGCTGGATGGCGACGAGCAACAATGGGTACTGAAAGTCAGCGATGACCAGAAGCAATTGCAGGAGCCGGCCTTCAAAGCCCTGCCCCGCGATCGCCAGGCGCTAATCATCGACGCCGCCTATCGCTTGGGTCGCTACCGCGCCAACGGCCTGGAGCGCGACACCGAACGCTCCCAACGCAGCTTCGAACTGCTGCGTGCGATCAACCAGAACCCCGCGCCCGACCTCAACATCGCGCGCCCGGGCCTGCCCGAAGATGGCCATGAATCACGCACCTGGCAAGCCGGCATCGGCACCCGTGGCAGCAAAACCTTCGGTGAATACGGCCTGCGCATGGCCTACCACGACCTTAACGACAACGCCGAAGGCTTCCCCTTGGGCGCGCAGATTGAAATCCTGCAAATGAAGCTGCGCCAGTACGAAGGCAACCACTGGCAGGTGCAGCAACTGGACCTGGCGACCATCCGCTCGCTGACCCCGCGCAACGCGCTGTTGCAGCCGTGGTCATGGCAAGTGACCGGAGGCCTGGAGCGCGTGCCGGGTAAACACGACGACCAAACCCTGGTCTCTCACGTTAACGGCGGCGCTGGCGGCACCTGGCAACTGAGCGACGACATGCTCGGCTTCGCCCTCGGCACGGTGCGCGTGGAACACAATAATGACTTCAGCGAAGCCATCTCCCCGGCAGCCGGGTTTAACACGGGCCTGCTGTGGAAAAACCCGCTGGGCAATTTGAGCCTGGAAGCCAAAGGCGATTTCTTCACCAATGGTGAAGTGCGCCGCAGTGTGAGCCTGAACCAGCAGTGGGAATTGTCGCGCAACCTCGGGTTACGCCTGAGCGCCCAACGCGAGTACAGCCACCTTTCCACGCCAGTGAATGAAGTGATGCTTGAAGTGAAGTGGTACCACTACTGATCTGTAAGCCCCGGCGATGACCCGATGTGGGAGC